>DATMTZ010000406.1:0-23114 GCA_035563975.1 Oxalicibacterium sp.
ATGGCGATCTCGCCGGACAGCCGCTGGCCGCCGCGAATCAGGAGTTTGTCCATGTTTTGCGTTTCCCTTGTGCTGCGTTCTTACTTCTGGAATTCTTCCGGCGTCAGTGTCTTCATCGACAGCGCGTGAATTTCTTCGCGAATGCGGTCGCCCAGCGCTTCATAGACAAGTTGATGGCGCTGGATCAGCCGCTTGCCGGCGAAGGCGTTCGAGACGATCACGGCCTCGAAGTGCGAGCCGTCGCCGCTCACTTCGACGTGCGTGCAATCGAGTCCTGCGGCGATGTAGTTTTTTACCAGTTCGGGTGTGGGCAACATGATTCTGCCTTTATCAACAAGGATTAATGACGCAGCTTGTAGCCGCTTTTCAGCAGCCTGACGGCGAAGGATGCAAGCACCAGCAGGAACACGATGACGACGCCGCAGCTTACCAGCGGATTCACGTCGGACTGGCCGAAGAAACCGTAGCGGAAGCCGTCGATCATGTAGAAAAACGGATTGCCGTGCGACACCGCCTGCCAGAACGGCGGCAGCGAATGCACGGAATAGAACACGCCGGACAGGAAGGTCGCCGGCATGATCAGGAAATTCTGGAAAGCAGCGAGCTGGTCGAATTTCTCGGCCCAGATGCCGGCGATCAGACCCATCGTAGCCAGTATGGCGGCCCCCAGCAAGGCGAAGATCGCGATCCACCACGGCGCGACGAAGGACATGTGGGCGAACCAGGCCGTGACAGCGAACACGCCGGTGCCGACCACCAGGCCGCGCACCACGGCCGCCAGCACGTAGGCGCCGAAGATTTCCCAATGCGACAGCGGCGGCAGCAGCACGAACACCAGGTTGCCGGTGATCTTCGACTGGATCAGCGACGACGACGAATTGGCGAAGGCGTTCTGCAGCACGCTCATCATCACCAGGCCGGGCACCAGGAATGCGGTGTACTTCACGCCGGGATACACGTGCACGCGGTCTTCCAGCACATGGCCGAAGATCAGCAGGTAGAGCATCGCGGTCAGCACCGGCGCGGCGACGGTCTGCGTCGCCACTTTCCAGAAACGCAGAATTTCCTTGAAAAACAAGGTCTGGAAGCCGGTCATTTTTCGCCTTCCATGATCTGGATGAAGACATCTTCGAGATCGGCCTGGTGTAGCTGCATGTCCTCGATTGCCGCGCCGGACTGGCGCAGCCTGCTCAGGATGGGTTCCACTTCCGCGTAGTCGTTGACGCGCAAGGTGTACTGCCGGTTGCCGGGCGCCAGCTCATCCGGGTGCGATACCAGCGGCTTCAATTCGTCCGGCAGGGTGCCGGCGGCAAGACGCACCACCAGCTGCGAGCCGGAGATGCGCTTGATCAGCGAAGAAGTCGTATCGAGTGCAACGACCTGCCCGCCCTTCAGCATGGCGACGCGATTGCACAAGGCCTGCGCCTCTTCCAGATAATGCGTGGTCAGCACGACGGTATGGCCTTCGCGGTTCAGGCGCGACACGAATTTCCACAGCGTCTGCCGCAATTCCACGTCGACGCCGGCAGTCGGCTCGTCCAGCACGATGACCGGCGGCTTGTGCACCAGCGCCTGCGCCACCAGCACCCGGCGTTTCATGCCGCCGGATAGTGCGCGCATGTTGGCGTCGGCCTTGCTGGTCAGGTCGAGGTGGTGCATCACTTCGTCTATCCAGGCGTCATTGTTCTTCAGGCCGAAATAGCCGGACTGGATGCGCAGCGTTTCGCGCACGGTGAAGAAGGGGTCAAACACCAGTTCCTGCGGCACCACGCCGAGCAACTGACGCGCGCGTCGGTAATCGCTGACGACGTCGTGCCCGTGGATGGCCACCGAGCCGGCGTCGGCGCGGTTCAGACCCGCGATGATGGATATCAGCGTGGTCTTGCCGGCGCCGTTGGGACCAAGCAGGCCGAAGAATTCCCCCTGCTCAATGGTCAGCGAGACGCCGTTCAGAGCCTTCAGCGAGCGATAGCTCTTTTCGACGCGTTGAATCTGGATTGCAGCCATGTGGCTAGAACTTTGACGAAATGACCGCCGCCGATGCGCATCGCGCATATCGAACGGCGAAACCCTTGATTATATTGGATTTCCACTTTTCCCCGCTGAGCTCGCAGGAAGAAACGCCTGCTGGACAGCGGCGTCAATGGTGCGGCAGGTCGCTGCGGGGAAAAGAGGCGGCGGAAGAACCGGTGACGAGCAGCGCCGACACATCATACAGCGCGATCAGGCTGCGCAGATTGTCGGGCAGATTGGCAAAGGCCAGCGGCACGGCGTGCGCCTGGGCGGCGCGCTGCCATGCCAGCAGCGTGGCGACCGCCGACGAGTCGGCCGCCTTGACGTCGGTAAAATCAATGACCGCCTGGCCGCCCGCGATCGCCTGCAATCCCGCCCGCAGGACGGAACTGGCGTTGTCGAAAGTGAGCGAGGTGCCGGGCTGAAACATGAACGCCTTATTTTGCAGGCACAGCGGCCTTGCCGGTTTTGGCAATATTGCCGGCCAGTTTCTTGTTGCGATCGGACAGCGTCTTGATCAAGCCGTCGATGCCGCCCTTGCTGATTTCGGAAGCGAAGCTGCCCTTGTAGGTTTCAACCAGCCAGGCGCCGAGCACGTTCATGTCAAAGATCTTCCAGCCGGTTGGCGTCTTTTCCAGCCGATAGCTAAGCTGGATCGGTTCGGCACGCGGCTGAATCACTTGCGTATTGACGACCACTTCCTTGTCGGCCGGATCGGCGCGCAGCGGACGATATTCGATTTTCTGATCGCGGATCTGCGAAATCGCGCCCGAATAGGTATACATCAGCAGCGAACGGAATTCATCGGTCAGACGCTTTTGCTGATCAGGCGTCGCATCGCGCCAGTAACGGCCGGCCGCCAGCGCCGTCATGCGCTGGAAATCGACGTGCGGCAGAATTTTTTCATCGACCACCTGCTGGATGCGGCGCGAATTGCCGCTCTGCACATCCTTGTCGGTCTTTGCGACGGTCATCACTTCTTCGCTGACGCGCTTGATCAACTCGTCCGGCGTCTCCTGCGCGCTGGCGGTCGCAGTGAATGCGAGCGTCGTTGCGGCCACGAGAACGAGAAACAGTTTTTTCAGAATATTCATGGTTTCCTTGATTGCATGCGTTTCAACGAACGCTTACTTTACCGTGTCCGTGTAATTTCCGCCGACGGCGCCTGCATAGACAAGACGCGCCGGCGTCACACACCTTACGGTTGCAGGGATTGGCCCGATTCGGCCGGCGCGGCATCGCGATCGTCGGGCTTCGACTTGGCATCAATGTTCTTGCCGTCATGCACCAGGCTTTCGCGGCGCTGCAGATAGGCGCTACGCACGAAGGAGTAGCGATCGAAGGCTGCATCTTCCAGCAAGTTGGACGCGTTCAGCAGCGAGGCGCGCTGATCGACCGCGCGGAGCACGATGCCGGTATTGCGCACGTCGACCGGCGTGGTGTAAGTCCACAGGTCGCCATAGATATCCGCCGGCAGTGCCGCGGTGTCGCGCACCGTCGATGGGCCGAATAGCGGCAACACGACATACGGACCGGAACCGACGCCCCATTTACCCAGCGTCTGGCCGAAATCTTCCTTGTGCTTCTGCAGGCCGGCTTCCGACGCGATATCCAGTACCCCGCCGAAACCAAGCACGGTATTCACCGCAACGCGCATGAAATCGTTGGCGCCGTTCTCCACTTTCCCTTGCAGGAAGTTGTTGACCATGGTCCAGACGTCGCCGATGTTGCCGAAGAAGTTGCCGACACCCGTCTGCACGAAGGACGGCAGGTAATCGTGATACGCGGTCGCCGCTGGCTTCAGCGCGACGCGATCCACCGTGTCGTTGAATTCGAACATCGTGCGGTTGAAGCCTTCCAGCGGATCGTCAGGATTGTGGCCGCTGGTCGTTGCGCAACCGCCCATCAACAGAGCGGAACTCAGCAGGATCGTTTTTGCGAATGTTTTCATTTTTGCTCTTCTTTCCCTTCAGTTGCCTTGCTGAAGAGAAATTGACTGATCAAGTTCTCCAGCACAATGGCTGATTGTGTCATGGTAATTCTGTCGCCCGCCGCAAGATTCTGCGTATCGCCGCCCGGTTCCAGGCCGATGTACTGTTCACCCAGCAAACCCGACGTCAGGATCTTGGCTGATGTGTCTTTCGGAAACTTGTATTTTTCTTCCAGGTCCAGCGTCACCGATGCCTGGTAGGTTTTGTCGTCGAACTTGATCGCGCCGACCCGGCCCACCACGACGCCCGCGCTCTTCACCGGCGCGCGCGGCTTCAGGCCGCCGATATTGTCAAAGCGCGTAATGACAGGGTAGGTCTTGTCGAACGACAGTGAGCTCATGTTGCCGGCTTTCATCGCCAGGAAAAACAGCGCAATCGCCCCCAGCAACACAAACAGGCCGACCCACAAGTCTAATGATTTTCGTTGCATAAACCGATCCCTCAAATATGGGAGTAAACGTCTTTATTATTCGACCGGCCTGCCGCCACAGCGTGCTGCGACGGGGCGCACATTCTAATCGAAAAGGCCGCCGCCCGTTGCCGCCTAGCTGAACATCAGTGCGGTCAGCAGGAAGTCCAGCCACAATACCGATAGCGAGGCCATCACCACCGTGCGCGTGGTGGCGCGCGCCACGCCTTCCGGCGTCGGTTGCGATTGATAGCCTTGGTACACCGCGACGAAGGTCACCGCGACGCCGAACACGATGCTCTTGATCACGCCATTCAATACGTCGTTCCACACGTCGACGCCGCCCTGCATCTGCGACCAGAATGCGCCCTCGTCGACACCGATCATCTGCACGCCGACGATATAACCGCCCAGGATGCCGACGGCGCTGAAGATCGCCGCCAGGATCGGCATCGCGATCACACCGGCCCAAAAGCGCGGCGCGAGCACGCGCTGCAAAGGATTCACCGCCATCATTTCCATCGCCGACAATTGCTCGCCCGCCTTCATCAGACCGATCTCCGCTGTCAGCGAAGTGCCGGCGCGGCCGGCGAACAGCAGGGCTGTCACCACCGGGCCGAGTTCGCGCGTCAGCGACAGCGCGACCAGCAGGCCGAGCGCCTGCTCGGAACCGTATTTGTTCAGCGTGTAATAGCCTTGCAAGCCGAGCACGAAGCCGACGAACAGGCCTGAGACGGCAATCAGCAGCAGCGAATAATTGCCGATAAAGTGGATCTGCGTCGTCACCAGACGGAAACGCCGCAGCAGCCCGCCGGACAGGCGCAGCATCTCAAGCAGCAGGCGCGCCGCGAAGCCGGTATTGGCGATTGATTCCCGCGTCCAGCGGCCGATTGCGGTCAGTGCGGCGGTCATCCGCGCACTCCCAGCCCGAGATCCTCGGCCAGCGAACGGCCCGGATAGTGGAAAGGCACCGGCCCGTCCGCTTCGGCATGCACGAATTGCCTCACATACGGATCGCTGGAAGCCGTCATCTCGGCCGGCGTACCCTGCGCGACGATCGCACCCTTCGACAGGAAATACACGTAGTCGGCGATCAGGAAGGATTCCTGCACATCGTGCGACACCAGAATCGTGGTCGATCCCAGCGCGTCATTGAGCTTGCGTATCAGATTCGCGGTCATGCCCATCGAGATCGGATCCAGGCCGGCGAAGGGTTCGTCGTACATGATCAATTCCGGATCAAGCGCGATGGTGCGCGCCAGCGCGACGCGGCGCGCCATGCCGCCGGAAATTTCGGATGGCTTCAGTTGCGCCGCATTGCGCAAGCCGACCGTGTGCAACTTCATCAGCACCAGGTCGCGGATCAATTCTTCCGGCAGATCGGTATGTTCGCGCAAGGGGAAGGCGACGTTGTCGAACACCGACATGTCGGTGAACAGCGCGCCATGCTGGAACAGCATGCCCATCTTGCGTCGCATCGCATACAAGGCTCTTGTATTGGAAGGATCGACAGCCTGGCCGCCGATCGTCACGCTGCCGGACTGCGGCGTCAGCTGTCCGCCCACAAGGCGCAGCACCGTCGTCTTGCCGGAACCCGAACCGCCCATGACGGCAATGACCTTGCCACGCGGGAAAGCCATGTCGAGCGCCGACAATATCGGACGATCGCCATAACTGAAATGCAGGTCGCGGATTTCAACGAGATTGGGCACAACGATGGAGGTATTTTGCAATCCCGTAATTGTAGTGCAGATTACAAAATCGCTCAGGCCATCAATCCGCTGAATATCTCGATGTATGCGATACCGTTGTAAAAAAGCCCGCGATTCGTGCGAAGCGCGGGCTTTTTCGAGAACGGACAGATTAGCGGGGCAGCAGCGACCCGCCCATCAGGAATGCGTCAACCTCGCGTGCGCATTGACGTCCTTCACGGACGGGAGCCGGATCAGTTCAACAGGCCTGCGCCTGTTGAACCCGGCGAGCGCTGCTGCGGCTTGCAAGCCGCAGCCGGGCGATTCATTACCGTGGCAGGACAGATTCACCCATCAGGAAGGCGTCGACTTCACGCGCGCACTGGCGTCCTTCGCGGATCGCCCACACGACCAGCGACTGGCCGCGGCGCATGTCGCCAGCGGCGAACACCTTGTCGACGGAGGTGCGATAGCAACCTTCGCCATCGGTCGTCGCTTTCGCGTTGCCGCGCGCGTCCTTGTCGATGCCGAAGCCATCCAGCACCTGCTGCACCGGCGAGACGAAGCCCATAGCCAGCAGCACCAGGTCGGCCTTCAATTCGAATTCGGAATCAGGCACTTCGACCATCTTGCCGTCCTTCCATTCGACGCGTGCCGCGATCAGCTTCTCGACCTTGCCGTTCTTGCCTTCCAGGCGCTTGGTCGCCACGGCCCAGTCACGCTCGCAACCTTCTTCATGCGAGGACGAGGTGCGCAGCTTGGTCGGCCAGTACGGCCATACCAGCGGCTTGTTCTCTTCTTCCGGCGGTTGCGGCAGCAATTCGAATTGCGTGACCGATGCCGCGCCATGACGGTTCGAGGTGCCGACGCAGTCGGAACCGGTATCGCCGCCGCCGATCACGATCACGTGCTTGCCGGCCGCCAGGATCTGATCCTTGACCTTGTCGCCCGCGTTGATCTTGTTTTGCGGACCCAGGAATTCCATCGCGAAATGCACGCCGGCCAATTCGCGTCCCGGTACCGGCAGATCGCGCGGTTGCTCGGCGCCGCCGGTCAGGATGACGGCATCGAAATCCTTGTTCAGCTGTTCCGGCGATATCGTTTCCTTTGCCCAGTTGAGAATGTGGGACGGGAAGTCCTTGCCGACCAGCACGCCGGTGCGGAAGGTCACGCCTTCGGCTTCCATCTGCTTGACGCGCAGATCGATGTGCGACTTTTCCATCTTGAAGTCGGGGATGCCGTAACGCAGCAGGCCGCCGACGCGGTCGTTCTTTTCGAACACGGTCACATCGTGGCCGACGCGCGCCAGCTGCTGCGCTGCCGCCATGCCGGCAGGACCGGAACCGACCACAGCGACCTTCTTGCCGGTCTTGGCAGACGGAATTTGCGGTTTGACCCAGCCGTTTTCCCAGCCCTTGTCGATGATGAAGTGCTCGATCGACTTGATGCCGACCGGTTCTTCGTTGATGCCCAGCGTGCACGCGGATTCGCACGGCGCGGGGCAGATGCGGCCGGTGAATTCCGGGAAGTTGTTGGTCGAGTGCAGCGTGTCGAGCGCCGTCTTGTAATCGCCGTGGAATACGAGGTCGTTCCAGTCCGGGATGATGTTGTTGACCGGGCAGCCGTTGTTGCAGAACGGGATGCCGCAATCCATGCAGCGTGCGCCTTGGATCTTCGCATCGGCATCATTCAGATGCAGCGTGAATTCCTTGTAGTGCTTCAATCGTTTTTGCGGCTCTTCGCTTGCTTCCTGCAAGCGCTGGTATTCCATGAAGCCGGTAATCTTTCCCATTTTTTTCGCCTTCTAAACCATTGGTTTCGGGCCGGCCTCCCAGCCGGCCCGATGACATCATTGTGGATCTGCGGTGTTAAGCAGCTGCGGTCACAGTGGTATTCGCCGCCTCGTCGACCTTGCGCGCATGCATTTCTGCCAGTGCGCGCTTGTACTCGGACGGGAACACCTTGACGAACTTGCTGCGCGCGGTGCTCCATTCATCCAGCAGGGCGCGGGCGCGCGTGCTGCCGGTGTACTTGAAGTGGCGCTCGATCAAGCCCTTCAGGATGGCTTCATCGGTCTGCGCCTCGCCGCCGCGCTTGGTAGCGTGCCAGGTCGCGCGATCTGCCTTGCCGGCCTGATCGTCGTGCGGCTGCAGCGACTCCAGCGTCACCATGGCCATATTGCACTTGGCGCCGAATTCCCCTTTCGGGTCGTACACGTAGGCGATGCCGCCCGACATGCCGGCTGCAAAGTTGCGCCCGGTGTCGCCCAGCACGACGACGGTGCCGCCGGTCATGTATTCGCAACCGTGGTCGCCGGTACCTTCGACGACAGCAATCGCACCGGAGTTACGCACCGCGAAACGTTCGCCCGCGACGCCGTTGAAGAAGGCCTCGCCGGCGACCGCACCGTACAGCACGGTATTGCCGATGATGATGTTCTCGACCGCACGGCCGCGGAACTCGGTGTTCGGACGTACGATGATGCGGCCGCCCGACAGACCCTTGCCGACGTAGTCGTTGCCTTCGCCAACCAAGTCCAGCGTGATGCCGTGCGCAAGGAAGGCGCCGGCCGACTGGCCTGCGGTGCCTTGCAGCTGGATGTGGATCGTGTCGTCAGGCAAGCCTTCGTGACCATACTTCTTCGCCACCACGCCCGATAGCATCGCACCGACCGTACGGTTGACGTTGATGACTGGCGAGATGAAGGAAACCTTTTCGCCGTTGTCGATCGCTGCCTTCGCCTGCGCGATCAGCTTGTGGTCCAGCGCCTTGATCAGGTTGTGGTCCTGCTCTTCGACGTGATAGCGCTTCTCGTCCTGCGCGACTGGCGGCTGATAGAACATGCGGCTGAAGTCCAGACCTTTGGCCTTCCAGTGCGTGATCGCACGTGCCTTGTCGAGCAGATCGGAACGGCCGATCAGCTCGTCGAATTTGCGGATGCCCAGTTGCGCCATGATCTGACGCGCTTCTTCGGCAACGAAGAAGAAGTAGTTCACGACGTGTTCCGGCTTGCCGGCGAACTTCGCGCGCAGCACAGGATCCTGCGTCGCGACGCCGACCGGGCAGGTGTTCAAGTGGCACTTGCGCATCATGATGCAGCCTTCGGCGACCAGCGGTGCGGTCGAGAAGCCCATTTCGTCTGCGCCAAGCAGACCGGCGATCACGACGTCGCGGCCGGTTTTCATCTGACCGTCGGCTTGCACGCGGATACGCGTACGCAGACCGTTCAGGATCAAGGTCTGCTGCGTTTCAGCCAGACCGAGTTCCCATGGCGAACCGGCGTGCTTGACCGAGGACAGCGGCGATGCGCCGGTGCCGCCGTCATGGCCGGCGATCACGACGTGATCGGCCTTCGCCTTGGCGACGCCCGTTGCAACCGTGCCGACGCCGACTTCCGACACCAGCTTGACCGAGATCGATGCGGTCGGATTGACGTTCTTCAGGTCGTGGATCAGCTGCGCCAGATCCTCGATCGAATAGATGTCATGGTGCGGCGGCGGCGAGATCAGGCCGACGCCCGGCACCGAGAAGCGCAGGTGCGCGATGTAGTCGGAAACCTTGTGGCCTGGCAGCTGACCGCCTTCGCCCGGCTTCGCGCCTTGCGCCATCTTGATCTGGATCTGCTCGGCCGACGTCAGGTACTCAGTCGTCACGCCGAAACGGCCCGATGCGACCTGCTTGATCTTCGAACGCAGCGAATCGCCCGGCTGCAGCGGCAGGTCAACCTGCACCACATCCTTGCCGATCACCGCCGCCAGCGTGGTCGCTTCCTTGATCGGAATGCCGCGCAGTTCAGGACGATAACGACGCGTGTCTTCGCCGCCTTCGCCGGTGTTCGACTTGCCGCCGATGCGGTTCATCGCGATCGCCAGCGTGGCGTGCGCCTCGGTCGAGATCGAGCCGAGCGACATCGCGCCGGTGGCGAAACGCTTGACGATCTCGCTTGCCGGCTCGACTTCATCCAGCGGAATCGCGGCGGACGGATCGACCTTGAATTCGAACAGGCCGCGCAGCGTCATGTGGCGCTTGGACTGATCGTTGATGATCTGCGCGTATTCCTTGTAGGTGTTGTAGTTGTTGGCGCGCGACGAGTGCTGCAGCTTTGCGATCGCGTCCGGCGTCCACATGTGCTCTTCGCCGCGCACGCGGTACGCATATTCGCCGCCGGCGTCCAGCGCGTTGGCCAGCACCGGGTCGTCGCTGAAGGCCATGCGATGCAGGCGCAGCGCTTCCTCGGCCACTTCGAACACGCCGATCCCTTCGACGTTCGACGCCGTGCCCTTGAAGTACTTGTCGACCAGCGACTTGTTCAAGCCGATCGCTTCGAAAATCTGCGCGCCGCAGTAGGACATGTAGGTCGAGATGCCCATCTTCGACATGACTTTCATCAAGCCCTTGCCGACGGCCTTCTGGAAGTTGACGATCGCCTTGTCGGCCGACAGCTCACCGGGCAGATCCTTCGACAGTTCGGCCAGCGTGTCCATCGCGAGGTAGGGATGGATCGCTTCGGCGCCATAGCCGGCCAGCAGTGCGAAGTGATGCGTCTCGCGCGCCGAACCGGTTTCAACGACCAGGCCGGTCGAGGTGCGCAAGCCCTTGCTGACCAGGTGCAGGTGAATCGCCGACGTCGCCAGCAACGCCGGAATCGCCACCTGGTCGGCGCCGATCTTGCGGTCGGACACGATCAGGATGTTGTGACCCGACTTGACGGCGTCGACGGCTTGCGCGCACAGCGATGCCAGGCGCGCCTCGATGCCTTCCTTGCCCCACGCAGTCGGATAACAGATGTTCAATTCGTGCGACTTGAACTTGCCGCCCGTGTGCGCATCGATGTTGCGCAGCTTGGCGATGTCCGCATAGTCGAGAATCGGCTGCGACACTTCAAGACGCATCGGCGGGTTGATGTTGTTGGTATCCAGCACGTTCGGCTTCGGGCCGATGAAGGAGACCAGCGACATCACCATCGCTTCGCGGATCGGGTCGATCGGCGGGTTCGTCACCTGCGCGAACAACTGCTTGAAATAGTTGTACAGCGTCTTGTTCTTGTTGGACATGACGGCCAGCGGCGAATCGTTGCCCATCGAACCGGTCGCTTCTTCTGCTGCCACCGCCATCGGCGACATCAGGAACTTCAGATCTTCCTGCGTGTAGCCGAACGCCTGCTGCAGGTCGAGCAGCGGCGTCGCGCGCTTCGCCTCGGCCGGCTCGCTCTTCAATTCGTTCAACTTGATCCGGACCGACTCGATCCACTGCTTGTATGGCTTGGCGTTCGCGAAGGTATCCTTCAGTTCCTTGTCGTCGATGATGCGACCGGCATCCAGGTCGATCAGGAACATCTTGCCTGGCTGCAGACGCCATTTCTTGATGATTTTCGATTCAGGAATCGGCAGCACGCCCGATTCCGACGCCATCACGACGAGGTCGTCATCGGTCACGATGTAGCGCGCCGGACGCAGGCCGTTGCGGTCCAGCGTGCCGCCGATGTGGCGGCCGTCGGTGAAGGCCATTGCGGCCGGGCCATCCCACGGCTCCATCATCGCGGCGTGGTATTCGTAGAAGGCGCGGCGGTTGTCGTCCATCAGCGTGTGGTTTTCCCACGCTTCCGGAATCATCATCATCATCGCCTGCGCGATCGGGTAGCCGGCCATCACCAGCAGTTCGAGCGCGTTGTCGAAACAGGCGGTGTCGGACTGGCCTTCATAAATCAGCGGGAACAGCTTGTGCAGATCGTCGCCCAGCACGGCGGACTTCATGATGCCTTCGCGTGCGCGCATCCAGTTGAAGTTGCCCTTGACCGTGTTGATTTCGCCGTTGTGTGCGATTAGACGGTAGGGGTGGGCCAGCGGCCATTCGGGGAAGGTATTGGTGGAGAAGCGTTGGTGCACAAGCGCCAGCGCGGACACGCAACGCGGATCCTGCAGGTCTTGATAGTATTCGCCGACCTGGTCTGCCAGCAGCAAACCCTTGTAGACGATCGTACGCGCCGACATCGACGGCACGAAGAATTCCTTGCCGTGCAACAGGTTCAGCGCCTGGATTGCGTGGCCCGACGCCTTGCGGATCACGTACAGCTTGCGCTCCAGCGCGTCGGTCACCATGATGTCCTGGCCGCGGCCGATGAAGATCTGGCGGATCACCGGTTCCTTGTCGCGCACGGTCGGCGACATCGGCATGTCCTTGTTGACTGCGACGTCTCGCCAGCCCAGCACAACCTGACCTTCAGCCAGCACGGTGCGCTCGATTTCCTGTTCGCAGGCCAGACGGGAAGCATTTTCCTTCGGCAGGAAGATCATGCCGACGCCATATTCGCCCGGCGGCGGCAGCGTGACGCCCTGCTTCGCCATCTCTTCGCGATAGAACTGGTCCGGAATCTGGATCAGGATGCCCGCGCCGTCGCCCATCAGCTTGTCCGCGCCGACTGCGCCGCGATGGTCGATATTCTTCAGGATGAGCAGGCCCTGCTCGATAATGGAATGGCTTTTCTGGCCCTTGATGTGCGCCACGAAACCGACGCCGCAAGCGTCATGTTCATTAGCCGGATCGTACAAACCTTGCGCTTGCATTGCGTTTCTCCACTGCTTTCGATTGAACTCGAAGGATAGTGCAGTGCACAGGCATTTTCAACCCGAACAAATAGGGTCAGAGTAAAAAATAAAGATCTGCGGATTTCTTCGATTATTAATTGGGGACAGAGTCATCCGGTTCCTTGCGCCGCGCCGGCCGGCCGCGCTTGGTCTTGCTCACCCGCCGCTGCGTCTGTTTTTCCAGGCTGGCCTTGAACTGATCGGAGCCGATCGCCCAGCCTTTCAGGGTGGCCTCGGTAATCGCGCTCACATCGGCTTCGTTTACGCCCTGCTCCGTCAACTCCCTGTAGGTCGCCTCGCGCTGAAACGGCGTATTGCCCAACGCCCAGTACAGCGCGTGATCGGTCACGACAGGGTCGGACTTGATGCCGACATGATGCTGATAACTGGACCACGGATAATCGCCGGCGGCCGGCACCATACCGGCCCGGACCGGATTCAGTTCGATGTATCGCGAGCAAGTCATCAGATACCGTTCAGAATCGATTACGGTCGCCTTGTAGCGTCCCTGCCACAGCGTTCCGGTGCGCTCGTATTTGTGATTGAAATAGGGAACGTAATGCCGGCCTATCCATTGCATCATCCGTGACAGGCCCTGCTCATCCGACGGGCTGGCCAGCAAATGCAGGTGATTGGTCATCAGCACATAGGCGTGGATGGCAACCTTGAACTGCCGGGACGCTTCGCGCAGCCATTCGATGAATTTCAGATAATCCGCGGTGTCGCGGAAGATGGCCTGGCGGTCGTTGCCGCGCTGGATGATGTGATGCGGCTGACCGGGCACCACGAGACGGGGAAGACGAGCCATGGAAAAAAGGCGGAGTGAGATCCGCCTATTCTATCGCCTGATTGACTCTGACCCCAAATTTGATCAACGCATCGCGCGGGCCCATGCCGGTTCGATCTTGATGCGATGCTCTACGGCCTTGACCATCAGCGCGCGCAATTCGTCCAGCAGGACTACTTCGTTCGGCATGATCTTGAAGTCCGGGCTGGACTGGTCCCAATCGCCATACAAAAAGCCGACCGGATGGAAATGCAGCATCAGCGGCAATACGACAAAGCTGCGCGATGTCGGCAGGTTGTCACGCCACCAGCGCGGCAGCTTGTTGAGGAAACCCGGCGCGCGCGCATCCTCGACAAAAATCATCTTGTCGTTGGCCAGTGCCGCGTGGAACACGTCCGGCTCGTACGCATCGTTGAAGGACAGGTGCGGCAACAATTCCTGCGTGCCTTCGCCGAATCCCATGCGCGCACTGTACTTTCCTTCCTCGTGATGACGCAGGAAGGCGACGGCGCGGCGCAGCCCCAGTCCCTGATATACGGTTTCCAGCGCGATCGTGGTCAGCTGGCCGGTGCTGGCCGACATGCCCTGGTTGCGCATATCGGTCACGCCGCGCTTGAGGATATTGATGGAATCGGTGGGCTTGCCCGACGGCGCCTGTTCCGGCACCGGTTCTTCGTCCGCCGGTTTGGCCGCGCGCACGCTGCCCTCGACGGTCTGCTGCGCGGTATCGACCGCGGACAGCACCGTGCTGCTGTCGAGCCCCAGCATTTCCGCGTAGGTCTCGGCAATCTGCGTCAGGTCGGCGTCGGCACGGTTCTCCTGTTCGCACAGCACGCTGGCGCAGCGTGACGACATGGTCGACACGGCGGCCAGCCATTCCGTATGTTCGAGCGGGCCGTCCGCGTGTTCGCCTTCGTTCGGCGGCCGCACATTTTTCAGGCTCTCGATCAGCGGCGCCGGGAAACCCCAGCGCTTGCCGATCGATCGGCCGATTTCATCCAGACCCAATCCCAGCACCTGCCGCGCAGCCTCGTCCTCGTCCACCTGGTTTGCAGCGGCGAAATTCTGCACTTCCGCCCATTCGTCGGGCAGGTAGAACGAGACCATCAGGCGGCCGAGCGAATGCAGGATCGAGCAGACCACCACTTCCTCGGTATCGCGGCGCGTGGTCGAAGACGCAACCTGGCGCGCGATCTGGCCGGCAAGCACTGCCTTTTCCATTTCGCTGCGCGTATGGCCGGTGCTGTTGGAAGCGGCCGACAAACCGTCGATCAGCTTGAGCCCGAGCGCGAGATGACCTATGGTCTCCGTGCCGAGCACGATGACAGCCTTGGAGACCGTGTTGATACCCTGTCCGAACGCCGCATACATCGCGCTATTCGCTAGGCGCAGCACGCGCTGCGTCAGCGTCGGGTCCGACAGCACGGTCTTGGTCATGTTGAATTCGCGGTCGTCTTCGCCATGCATGGCGCCGACGATCGCACTGACCACCTTGGAAAATCCCGGCATGTCGCCGCGCTGGCGCACGCGCGCCCATAGCAGCTCCAGGGTCTTGTCGGGATTGACGGCGAGACTGTTCATGGTCGTCATTGAATCAATTTTTCATGTTGCCGCAAGGCGGAAGCCGCCTTGGCCGCTTCCGCCTGCAAAACGTCGATGACTTCATCCGGCGGCAAAGGCTGGCCGGTATGGAACCCCTGGATCAGGGTGCAGCCCTGCGCAACGAGGAAATTCATCTGCCCCTCGTTTTCCACGCCTTCGGCCACCGTCAACAGGCTCAGGTGGCTGGCGAGGCTCAATACGACATTGCAGATCGCCGCATCCTTGATCGACTCCGGCAGATCCTTGATGAAGGTGCGGTCGATCTTCAATGCGGCAATCGGGAAGCGTTTCAGGTACACCAGCGATGAATATCCGGTGCCGAAGTCGTCGATCGCAATCCGCACGCCGCGCGAAGTGATCTTGTTCAGCAGCATTTCGGCGTGCTCCGGATCGGACATCAGGATGCCCTCGGTGATCTCGAGCAGCAGCTGATGGCCCTGCAGCCCGGACAACCTGATCGCGTCGTCCATTACCTGCAGAAACTGGTCGTTGCGGAACTGGCGCGGGCTGACGTTGACCGACACGTACAGCTGCCGGCCAGCGGCTTCCTCGAAGCGCTTCAGCTGCATGCAGGCCGCCTTCAATACCCAGGCGCCGAGCAAGTTGATCAAGCCATTGTCTTCGGCCATCGGGATGAACTGGGCAGGCGATACCAGGCCAATATCCGGACGCAGCCAGCGCATCAGCGCCTCAAACCCCACAATCTGGCGCGTACGCGTATCGACGATGGGCTGGTAATGCAGCAGGAATTCGCCATTGCGTACCGCCTCGAACATCGCCGCCTCGACCGACACGTCGTGCTCTATCTGATCGAACTCGCCTTCGTTGTAAATGACGCAGCGCGCCTTGCCGGTTTCCTTCGCGCGGAACATCGCGGTATCGGCATGCGCGAGCATCCTGACGTCGGTATCGCCATGCGTCGGATAGATCGCGACGCCGATCGAGGTGCTGACGTACAGGCTGTGGCCTTCAATTTCGAATGGCAGCTGGATCGCCGAGATCATGCGCCGCGCCACGTGCTGAATTTCGACTTCGTCGACCGCACCAGGCAGCACCGCGACGAATTCATCGCCGCCGACGCGCGCCAGCGTATCAACATCGCGCAGCACCTGCTTCAGGCGATGGCCGGCAACGCGCAGCAAGGCATCGCCAACGGAGTGGCCGAGCGCATCGTTGACCTTCTTGAAACCGTCCAGATCGAGCGCAACGACCGCAAAACCGATATTGGTGCGGCGCGACTGCGCAATCGCCATGCGCAGGCGGTCGGTCAGCAGCGAACGATTCGGCAAGCCGGTCAGTTCATCGTGCGTCGCCATGTGCAGCAGGCGGTCTTCGGTCGCCTGCTGCGCGGATATATCGCGGCCGGCCACGAACACCTCGAACTCGTGCTCCGCCATATAAGCGACCATTTTCAGGTCGAACCACATGGGTCCGCCCTGCGTCGTCAGGCGCACGGTCAGGCGTGTCGTCTCGCGCGATTCGAGTGCGGCGCGGAAGCACGCTTCGATCGCGTGCCGGTCCGCCGATTCCACCAGCGCGAACACGCTGCGGCCAGCCAGGCCGGCGCCGCCGATCAACTCGTCGGACTGCCGACTGGCGTACAGCACCGTTCCTTTCGCGTCCAGACGGAACGCGACTTCGCCAGCGACTTCCATCAGATGGAGCAGCTGCGTGCCGGAAGAATCGCTACGCTTTAAAAACATGATCGGAACATAGGGTTTAAAAGGCCACTGGTTAATGCGTCGTTCTGCGTCTTTCAACCCTGCGAGCTGAAATGTAAATTTTGCCAAATTAAATTGCAAAATTACATAAACAGGATTCTAGGATATTAAAACAGGGTAATAAAAAAGCCTAGCCAAGATTGCATGAAAAAAATAAAAAGCCCGCATAGCACGGGCGTTTGCAGCGTTCTCGCGACAGTGGACTCCGGCTCTTAGCTCTATATCGACATGAAAACCGGAAGAAAGAGGTCAAGAAAGCAAGCGTTGTAAAACCGCCATTGCGCTCATCTGAATTCGGGCCGATGCGGAAAAACCAGGCAAAACCGGGTGCAGCCGTCAGCGCTACTGGCCTGCCAACGTCCCTGATGCAGCGTCATGATGCTGCGCACGATGGACAAACCCAGGCCGCTCGCTTCGGACGAACCGCCGCGCGAGGCGTCGGCCCGGTAAAAGCGGTCGAAGATGCGCGCCAGGTGCTGCGCGGCGATGGTCGGTCCGCGGTTTTCAACCGATAGCGTGACGCCGTCGTCGTCGCGCACTGACCGCAACAGGATTGCGCTGCCGTGGTCGGCATGGCGCACCGCATTGGCGAGCAGATTGCCCAGCGCCCGGCGCAGCAGCATGGAATCGGCCCACACCGTCCCTTCACCCTGCACAACAATGCGCAGGCCGCGTTCCTCGGCCAGACCTTCGAAGTAGTCGGCCACGCGTCGCAGTTCGTCGCCGACGTCGAGCATGCTGCGCTCGATCGCGGTATCCGCATGTTCGGCGCGCGCCAGGAACAGCATGTTGTCGGTCATCCTCGACAGGCGCTGCAACTCCTCCAGGTTCGACGCCAGCAGCGCCTCATATTGCTCGGCGCTGCGCGGCTGGCGCAAGGCAACTTCGGTCTGCCCAAGCAGATTGCCGATCGGCGTGCGCAGATCGTGTGCCATGTCGGCCGACACCTGGCTCAGTTGCGTGAAGCCGTGCTCCAATCGGTCCAGCATGGCATTGAAGGCGGCGATCACCGGCGCCAGTTCGCGCGGCACACCCGCCGCGTCGATGCGCGCGGCAAGCCTGTCGACGGTGATCGTTTCCGCCTGCGCCGCCAGCCGGCGCAAGGGACGCAAGCCGCGACGCACCAACAAGTACCCGAGCACGGCGAACAAGGCGGCTGCGGCCAGGCTCAGCAGAAAAATGCGCTGCCGATACGCCTGCAGCAGCCGGCTGCGTTCGGTCATTGCGCGCCCGGCGACGATTTCAAGATCGCGCGGCGAATCGGCCGCGTGCGTCACGGCGGCCACTGCGATAACAGGAATGCCGCGTGTGTCCGTCGAACGATGGATCGCTGCCGCAGACAGCACGGCATCGGCCGGCACCGGTGCAAATTCAGGCAGCGAGATTGCGCCGGGATTGACGGAAACCATCGGCGCTTCTCCGGCAAAGCGGACAATCAACAGATCATCCTGCCGGCCCATCATGCTTTCGAACAGTTGCGGCTTTTCGTGAATGAGCTGCATCGTGTTCGCATCCTTCAGCAACGCGCGTATTTGTGCGACGCGCGCCACCAGCGCCGCATCGTCGCGCAGACTGAGCTGCATTTCAAGCCCGCGATACAGGCTCACGCCGACCGCCCCCAGGATAAGGAAAGACAGCAACGCAAACAGCAACGCCAGCCGCAGGGTGAGCGAATGCGGCTTCATGCCTGCGCCTCACAGCGATAGCCGACGCCGCGCACCGTATGGATCAGGCGTTGCGTAAACGGCTCGTCGACCTTTTGCCGCAACCGCCGTACCGCGACATCGACGACATTGGTGTCACTGTCGAAATTCATGTCCCACACGCGCGAGGCGATCAGCGAACGCGACAGTACTTCGCCCTGATGCGTGACGAAAAAATGCAGCAGTGCGAACTCCTTGTTGGTGAGCACGATCTTGCTGTCGCCGCGCAGCACGCGCCGGTGCAGCACATCGATCTGCAAGTCCGCGATCCTCAACATGTCCTCCTGCCGTGGCGGACCGCGACGCAACAGCGTGCGGATGCGCGCCACCAGTTCCGCGAACGAGAATGGCTTGACCAGGTAGTCGTCGGCGCCCAGATTGAGGCCTTTCAGGCGATCCTCCAGCTCGCCGCGCGCGCTCAGGAACAGCACCGGCGTATCGGCGTCCTCGCGCAGGCGCTTCAGCACCTGCCAGCCATCCATCGCCGGCAGCATCCCATCCAGCACGATCAGGTCGTACCGCGTCTGCAGCGCGCAACGCAATCCGTCGGCGCCATTGCGGACCAGATCCACCGCGTAGCCGGATTCCGTCAAACCGGCCTGCAAATAGTCGCCGGCCTTGGGTTCGTCTTCCACTACCAGAATGCGCATGGCTTTCTCCGTATCCGCTATCGCCGCGATATCACTGGCGATAGCGCGATTCGACCAGATCGATCTCGCGCACCAGCTTGCGCGAGACCTGGTCCGAAATGTCGCCGCGGCGCGCCAGGTCAAAGATTGCTTCGCGCTCCGCCTGCAAGGCGGTCAGGCGCAGCTCGCGTTCCATGGCGTCGGCCTGCCTTGCCTGCTCGCCCTTGCCGTCTTCTTGCCGATGATTGTCCAGCCGATGCTGATACAGGCCGATCACATGCGCAATCGACTGCGACTGCATGTCCGCGTCGGCCGGCAGCGCCGCGACATCGCGCGGCAGACGGTTGATCGCCTCGATCGCTGCCTGCGCGGCGGCATGGCGCGCGCGGTCTTCCTCCCTGCGCGTAGCCGACTCCTCGGGGAATTCCAGCCCCTCCAGCACGCGCGGCAGGCCGATGCTGGCCATCACCAGCGACAGCAGGATCACAGCCGTCGCCAGGAAGATCGTCACATCGCGCTGCGGAAACGGCGCGCCATCCGGCATCGCGAGCGGCAGCGTCATCACACCGGCCAGCGTAATGGCCCCCCGCACGCCGGCCAGCGACGTCGCCAGTACCAGGCGCCAATGCGGCTGGATGAATTTTTCGCCGCGATAGCGCGCCTTGAAGACGGTCAGCCGCAGCGATACCCACACCCACAGAAAGCGCAGCACCGTCAGCCCGACGCTGATCGCGAACGCATAGATCGCCAGCCACCACGGATTCATGTGGCCGGTTTCCATCACCGAGCTGGCAGCGCCGCGCAAAATGGTCGGCAACTGCTCGCCCAGCAGCACAAAGACCATGCCGTTCAGCGCAAATTGCATCATGTCCCAGACAGCGGTGCGCGCGACCCGCGTGCTGGCCATCGCGCGGCCGCTCAGTTCGACATAACTCATCGTGATGCCCGCCGCGACTGCGGCCAGAATACCGGACGCATCCATTTTCTCGGCCAGCAGATAGGCGCCGAAAGGGATCAACAGGTTCAGCAAGATCGACGAACCGCCCTCGTCGCCGAAGCGCTTGACCAGCGCGCGTTGCAGGAAACTCGCAAGCAGCGTGAAGCCGATGCCGGTTGCCAAGCCCACCAGCGCCACCCAAACGAACGTGACTGTCGCCGATGTCAATGAAAACGCGCCCGTCAGCGCCGCCGTTACCGCGAAGCGGAAGCAGACCAGGCCGGTCGCGTCGTTCAGCAGCGATTCGCCGCCAAGAATATTGGTGAGCCGCCGCGGCATCGGCACGCGCTCGGTGATCGACGACACCGCAACCGGATCGGTCGGCGACACGATGGCCGCCAATGCAAACGCCACCGGCAAGGGCATGGCGGGGATCAGCCAATGAATCAGAAAGCCGGCGCCGAGCACGGTAAACACCACCAGTCCGAATGCCAGCTCGAGGATCGTATTGCGGTCGCGAAACAGCCCGTCCTTGGGAATGCGCCAACCATCCAGAAACAGCAGCGGCGGCAGGAAGAGCATGAAAAAGATGTCGGGATTGAGCGTGACACCGTGATTGAAGATGCCGGCGACCACAGCGCCCATCGCAATCTGCACCAGCGGCAAAGGCAGCGGCACCGGCAGTACGCGCACCAGATAGCCGCTTGCGACCACGGCGAGCAGCATGACCAACACCAGTACGATCGTATCCATCGACGCCTCTTGCGGCGCAAGGCGTCCAGCCTTGCGAAGTAAAGAATTGAATGAAAGATGCTGCGTGCAAAACGCGCATATCATGATGCGACTTTATACACGACTCCGGCCCCGGCGTTTTACGTGCCGCGGCGCCGGCAAGGAACAGACATGTTCAACAGCATCTTGATCGACAAGGACGACGCCGGCGGTTATCGGGCCGGGCTGCAGGATATCGACGAAACACGATTGCCGGACGGCGATGTGATCGTGCGCGTGCTGTATTCGACGCTGAATTACAAGGATGCGCTGGCCATCACCGGCAAGGGCCCGGTGGTGCGCCGCTTCCCGATGGTGCCGGGCGTCGATTTCGCCGGCATCGTCGAGCAGTCCGCCAGCGTGCGCCATCACGTCGGCGACCTCGTCGTCCTGAATGGCTGGGGCGTGGGCGAAACCCACTGGGGCGGACTGGCGCAGAAAGCGCGCGTCAAAGGCGAATGGCTGGTGCCGCTGCCGCCGGCGATCAGCCCGCGGCGCGCCATGGAAATCGGCACCGCCGGCTACACCGCCATGCTGTGCATCATGGCCTTGCAGGACCACGGCGTGACGCCGGACAAGGGCGACATCGTCGTCACTGGCGCGGCCGGCGGCGTCGGCAGCATTGCCATCGTCCTTCTATCCGAGCTCGGCTATACGGTGGCGGCGGTGACCGGGCGCGCAGAGGAAGCCGGTTTCCTGCGATCGCTGGGCGCCGCCGAGATTCTGCCACGCGATGCATTCACCGCGCCCGGCAAACCGCTGGCGAAAGAACAATGGGCCGGCGCCATCGACGTAGTCGGCAGCCAGGTGCTGGCAAACGTCTGCGCCGGCATGCGTTACGGTGGCGTGGTCGCGGCTTGCGGGCTGGCGGGCGGCATGGACTTTCCGGCCACAGTTGCGCCCTTCATCCTGCGCGGCGTCACGCTGGCCGGCATCGACAGCGTGATGTGTCCCTATGAAAGGCGCATGTCCGCATGGCGGCAGCTCGCGCAGCATCTCGATCTGGCAAAGCTCGATCAACTGACAGCGGAAATTCCGCTGGCCAAAACTTTGCTCGTCGCGCCGCTGCTGCTGCAGGGGAAAGTGCGCGGGCGCATCGTCGTTGACGTGAACCGCTAATATCAGGCAATCACCAGTCGCAGCTTGCAACCGCATCCAGATCGCAGCCAAGCTTCATAGCCTCGATACGCTAGCGATAGAACTCGACATAAAACCGCACCTTGCCCAACGGTTTGACTTCATGCAGCACAGCAGGCTCCACCACGCCGCACTTCCTCTCGTCAAGGATCAAAACCTCTTTCTCCGGCTCGCTGATCGTGTATTGCAAACTACCTTCGAGGACCACGATTTTTCCCCAAACCGAATCTTTGGTTTGGTGCGCATGCAGCAAGCCTGGCGGCACGCTGTTTTCATCGAACTCCGGCGTTCTTTTGTACGAAGAAACGTTTTGCGGAAGTGCTTTCATGTCCTTCTCCGCGCTCGGGGCTTAGTGCACCCCTGAATACAAAAAAAAAAGCGAAGCCATATTCATGGCTTCGCTTCGTTTATCCACACAGCGGAATCCGTTAGAAGGGGATGTCGTCGTCCATATCGCTGAAGTTCGCCGCAGGACGCGCTGCCGGGCGGGCGGCGCCACCACCGCCACCGGAGGATTGGCGCGAGGCCGGTGCGCTGCTGCCGTAATCGTCGTCCATCGGCGCGCTGCTGCCGGCGCCAGGACGACCGCCCAGCATCTGCATGGTGTCGGCAATGATTTCCGTCGTGTAGCGCTCGATGTTTTCCTTGTCGGTCCACTTGCGCGTCTGCAGGCGACCTTCGATATACACCGACGAACCTTTTTTCAGGTACTGGCCGGCGATCTCCGCCAGCTTGCGGTAGAAGGTGATGCGGTGCCACTCGGTCATTTCCTTCTTGTCGCCGGTGTTCTTGTCCTTCCAGCTTTCGGTGGTGGCAACCGCGATGTTGGTGACCGCCTCGCCGTTCGGCATGTAGCGCGTTTCCGGATCGCGTCCCAGGTTGCCGACGATGATGACTTTATTGACTGATGCCATGAGTGATTCTCCGGTTAAATGGCGGCCGCACGGGCGTGGCTGCGGCGCGGCAGGTTTTGCATGTTGGCGGCAATTATAAGCCACACGATGCTCAATACTCCGCCCAGAATGAAGACCGACGGACCGCCCACATGCTGCGTCAGCCAGCCGCCGAGAGCGCCGCCGCAGAACAGCCCGATCGCCTGGCAGGTGTTGTAGACACCAAGCGCCGCGCCCTTGGCCGAC
>DATMTZ010000407.1:0-9865 GCA_035563975.1 Oxalicibacterium sp.
GTATTGGGCAATGGGCCGCTGGTGGGGAAAATATCCGATGAGCATCCAGCCGCAGGATGGCCGCGATGCGCCGCAGACGACGGTATTGAAGAAATATCTGGGACGAGAGCGCGAGAACTGAACGGATGCAAAGCAACATGAACGACAGACTGCAAATCGCGTATTTCCCTTTCGAGAACAAGAGCAATCGCTATACCGACAACTTCAAGAAGATCCTGTCGCATTTCGGCGAGATTGCGGAGGCGCCGCCCTTGAAGCGCGTGTTGCTGAATTTCGATTTCAAGCGCTATGACGTGCTGATCCTGAACTGGACCGACAACAACTTCGTCAATGCGCGAAAGGGAACGATCAGCCTGTTCGGCGTGGTGAAGGAATTCTTCCGCATCGGCATCTACAAGCTGATCTCGCGCAAGACGGTGTTCGTGCGACACAACGTTTATCCGCACGACGCGCTGGGGCCGACTCGCGAGAAGGCGATGCGCATCATTGCGCGCTACGAACGCTGCTTCGACTTGTGCTGGGTGCATTCCGGGCACCTGACCGAGGATCACCGCTATTACGTGCCGCATCCGCTATACGAAGTGGAGCGGGGCGCGCCGGCCTTGCCGCCGGATTTGCGTCTTCCGGACAAGTATTTTGTCGTGTTCGGCCGCATCCAGTCGTACAAGAAGATCGACAAGCTGATCGAGATGCTGCCGCCGGATCTGCACATCCTGGTGTGCGGTACCTGCCCCGATCAGGAATACAAAAGGAAGCTGCAGTCGTTCGACAAGCCGAACGTGACCATCATGGCGGAATTCATATCCGACGAACTGGCACGCGACCTGATCGTGCGTTCATCCGGCATGCTGATCTGCCACTCGGAGGACGACATGATCGTCAGCGGCAGCATCGTGTTTGCGATTTCGCTCGGCGTGCCGGTGTTCGCGGTGGAGACGCCGTTCATCACCTGGTTCCGCCAGACCGTCAACGATCGCATGATTGTCGCCGCCGCCGATTTCGGCGACCTGATCGAACAAATGCGCGCACACCAGTCGCAGATCACGGCATCCGACATCGCCTGCTCGCAATCGCATTTTTCTGACCAGGCGGTCATCGCGCATGTGGCGACAACATTCAATCGGCTGGAACTGATTTGAAATCCGCGCGTCTGTTAAGCGTCTTAACGAAAAGAAATCTCGCATGAATTCCGGTATGGCTTTATTGAACCGCCTGGTCAGGGCGAAGGAAGAGGCGGCCGATGCCTATGGCTATCCGCATGTTGACCTGTTTTTCTGGAAGCCGGAGGGCCGTCAGCTCAATTTCGGCGACCATCTCGCGCGCGTCGTCGTGACCAAGCTGCTCGCTTCGCACGGGCATTTGCTGGAAGAGGAGACTGCCGAGTCGCACCGTCTGTTTGCCGTCGGCTCGGTACTGCATTTCGCGCAGGACGGCGATGTGGTGTGGGGTTCCGGCGTCAACGGCAAGATCGAGCCAGCGCAGCACCGCTTTCGCACGCTCGATGTGCGGGCCGTCCGTGGACCGCTGACGCGCGAATTCCTGATGGCGCGCGGCATCGCGGTTCCAGAAGTTTACGGCGACCCGGCGCTGCTGCTGCCGACATTGTTTCCCGAGCGCTTCGCGCGCCATGTGCGAAGTCCGTATGTGGTGGTGCCGAATCTGCACGACCTGAAGCTGGCGCAGGCCGCGCACATGCGGCACATCGTGTCGCCCATGTGGAGCTGGAACCATTGCGTGGCGGCCATACTCGAAGGAGAACTGGTTATTTCCAGTTCGCTGCACGGCATCATCATCGCGGAAGCCTACGGCATCCCGGCGCGCTACCTGCGATTGTCCGATACCGAAAACATATTCAAATATAACGACTACATGCTGGGCACCGGCCGCGGAGCGATCGAACCGGCAGCGAGCGTCGAGGAGGCACTGGAAATGGGCGGCATGCCGCCGCCCGTATTCGACCCGGAAGCGCTGCTTGCGGCGTTTCCACTCGATCTCTGGAGCCGACTTGACTGATGCAAGCTGCCAATCTTAAAAAGGCGATCTACAAGGGAACGTTCTGGTCGCTGCTGGACAATTTTGCCCGCCAGGCGATCACGCTGCTCGTCTTCATCGTGCTGGCGCGCATGCTGGCGCCGGCGCTGTTCGGCTTGCTGGCGACCGCCATCCTGGTGGTGCAAGGCTTCAAATCGATCGCCTTCGACAGTATCGGCACCGCCATCGTGCGCAAGAAGGAGCCGAGCGACGTCGACTACAACACGGCGTTCTGGACCTGCGTTGCACTGTCGATTCCGTTCTTCGCCGTGCTGTTCATCCTCGCGCCATTTGTCGAGGAATGGACGGGCGCCGAAGGTCTGGGACTGGTGATGCGCGGCGTCAGCCTGATGATCCTGACCAGCGGCCTGAGCCGCGTTCACGAGGCGCGGCTGACGCACAGCATGGATTTCCGTCCACTGGCAATCCGCTCCTTCCTGTCGGTGATCGCCGGCGGTGCGGTCGGCATCGGCATGGCCTACGCGGGTTATGGCGTCGAGAGCCTGATCGCGCAGCAACTCGTTACCTCGCTCAGCGAGTTCGCGCTGCTGTGGACCATCGTCAAGTGGAAGCCCGGTTTTGCCGTCTCGCGTGCATCGCTGAAGGAGCTCCTGCATTACAGCAAGTATGTGGCGCTGACTGCGACCACCAATTTCGCTAACCAGAACAGCGACCAGTTCTTCGTCACCTATTATCTGGGCGCGGCGGCGGCCGGATTCTATGCGACCGGCAAGCGTATCACGAATACGCTGAATATCGTGATTTCGACCGCGTTGCTGCGGGTGTCGCTGCCGGCGTTTTCGCGCTTGCAGGACAGCGACGCCGAGCTGCGCTCGACCTACCTGCATTCGACCGGGGTGACGGCGATGGTGACGGCGCCGCTGTTCGTCGGCCTCGCGGTGCTGTCACACGACGTCGTACTGCTGCTGCTCGGCGAAAAATGGCTGCCTTCGGTGCCGGTGATGCAGATCATCACGGTGATCGGTTTCCTGACCTCGATCGGCTACTACAACCAGAGCATCATGCTGGTGCGGAACAAGCCGCAATGGCAAACCAAGCTGACGCTGCTGTATGCGGTGACCAACATCCTGGCTTTCTACGCCTTCACCCGCTACGGCCTGGTCTATACCGCGCTGGCGTTTGCGATGCGCGCGCTGCTGCTGTTTCCGGTTTCGGTGTGGTGCGCGCTGAAGCTGACTTCGCTGCCCGCGCGCGCGTACATCGCCGCGCTGGTGCCGTCGCTGGCGTCTTCCCTGGTGATGGCGGTTGCCGTGATTGCCGCAGGACGGGTTTTGCACGAGGTGCCGGTCGCCGTGCGGGTCGCGGCGCTGGTCTCGGTCGGTGCAGTCGTCTATGCCATCACGCTGTTTTTTACGATGCCGAAGGCGTATCGCGGCATATGCCGCAGCATGTGCCGTGGTCTGGTCGCACGCTTCGTTTGAATGCGTGACGGCTTTTGAAGGGAGAAAACAATGAATTACCTGGTGATTTCAGCGCATGACTATCGCAGCCGCCGCAAGGCCGGCGTGCATTTCATCACGGCGGAACTGGCCAAGCGCGGTCCGACCAAGTTCTTCTCATGTCAGTACAGCAAGCTGTCGGAGATGAAGTCTGATCCCCGCCTGTCGCTCGACGCGCTGGCAAACAGCAAGGCCATGCATGAGGGCGTCGAATGTTTTCTGTGGAAGACGCTGATCCACCCGTTCAACATGCGCAAGCCGGTGCTGCGTCCGCTGGAAGCCTTGCTGTTCCGTCTGTACGTCAATCACGCCAGTCCGGTGCTGATCGACTGGATCTGGTGGGCAGACGTGGTGGTGTTTGAAAGCGGGATCGCGCCGATCTTTTTCGAGCTGGTCGAACGGCTGAATCCGAGCGCGAAAACCGTCTACCTGGCGTCCGACGACCTGGAAACGATCAATGTCGCCTCCTACGTGAAGCGCACTTTCGACCGCATTGCGCCGCGGATGGATGCGCTGTGTCTGAAGTCGCGTTTCATGCTTGATGGCGTGCCGGCTTCCGCCAATCGCTACATCGTGCCGCACGGCTTCGATTTCTCGGTCGCCGAGCATGCCGATCCTTCTCCGTATCCGGAAGGACGTCACGCCGTCGCGGTCGGTTCAATGCTGTTCGATCCCGGCTTCTTCGTGATTGCATCGAAGCTTTTTCCCGACATCACCTTTCACATCATCGGCTCCGGCAAGGGGCGGCAGGAAGGCTACGGTCCGAACGTGAAGGTGTATGACGAAATGCCGCACAAGACGACGCTGCCCTACATCAAGCATGCGACGATCGGTATCGCGCCGTATCGCGCCTCAGGCTTGCCGGCTTACCTGTCCGACACTTCGCTGAAGCTGATGCAATACGATTTCTTCGGCCTGCCAGCCGTATGCCCGCACGGCATTGTCGGCGATTACCGTTCCCGTTTCGGCTACACGCCGGACGACGCCGATTCGATTCTTACCGCGATCACCGCGGCGCTGGCGGCGCCAAGGATGTCCTTCCGCACGCCGCTGCGCTGGTCCGAGGTGGTGGACCGCCTGCTCGATCCCGCGCGCTTCGACGATACGCGCGTGCCGTCCGGAACTGGCGGTTTTCCTGCAAGCGCAGGCGCTGTTCCACAGGTCGCGGCATCGTGATGCAAGTCCTTTTTCTTTTATAATCCTGTCAATAAAATTCTTTCTTCAAGGAACTCCGCAACATGAAAATTACCGTCATCGGCACCGGTTACGTAGGCCTGGTTACCGGCACCTGTCTGGCTGAAATGGGCAACGATGTCATGTGCCTCGACCTGGACAAAAAGAAAATCGAGATCCTGAACAATGGCGGCATTCCGATTCATGAACCAGGCCTGCTCGAAATGGTGCAGCGAAACGTCGCCGCCAATCGCCTGCATTTCACTACCAGCATCGAGGAAAGCGTCGCCTTCGGCGTGGTGCAGTTCATCGCGGTCGGTACGCCGCCGGACGAAGACGGCTCGGCCGACCTGCAGTACGTGACCGCTGCCGCGCGCAATATCGGCAAGCACATGAACGAGTACAAGGTCGTCGTCGACAAATCCACGGTGCCGGTGGGAACGGCGGACAAGGTGCGCGCTGCCTTGAAGGAAGAGCTGGATGCGCGCAAGTCGACGCTGGACTACGCGGTCGTGTCGAATCCGGAATTCCTGAAGGAAGGCGACGCGGTGGCTGACTTCATGCGGCCGGACCGCATCGTGATCGGCGCGGAAGACGAGCGCGCGATCAAAATGATGCGCGAGCTTTATGCGCAATTCAATCGCAACCATGATCGCATCGTGGTAATGGATGTGCGTTCGGCCGAGCTGACCAAATATGCGGCGAACGCGATGCTGGCAACGCGTATCTCCTTCATGAACGAACTGGCCAACCTGGCCGACATCGTCGGCGCCGACATCGAACAGGTGCGCATGGGCATCGGTTCCGATCCGCGTATCGGCTTCCATTTCCTGTATGCAGGCTGCGGTTATGGCGGTTCCTGTTTTCCGAAGGACGTGCAGGCCCTGATCCGCACGGCCGATGAGAACGGCATCAAGCTGAAAGTGCTGCAGGCGGTCGAGGATGCAAATGAAGCGCAGAAGCTGGTGTTGCTCGACAAGATTACCAAGCGTTTCGGCAACGACCTGAGCGGCAAGAATTTCGCGGTCTGGGGCCTGGCCTTCAAACCGAACACCGACGATATGCGCGCAGCTTCCAGCCGCGTGCTGATCAAGGGCTTGTGGGATCGCGGTGCGACGGTGACGGCCTACGATCCGGTCGCGATGACCGAATCGCGGCGCATCTTCGGCGAGGAGCCGCGCCTGCAATATGTCGATACCGCGTCCGCCGCCTTGCAAGGCGCCGATGCGCTGGTGATCGTCACGGAATGGAAGGAATTCCGCGCGCCGAACTTCGATGCAATCAAGGCCGACCTGAAGCAGCCGGTGGTATTCGACGGCCGCAATCTGTACAACCCGGCGCAGATGCGTGAGCGCGGCATCGAATATTTCGCGATCGGCCGCCGTTAATTGCTTCTCGTGCGCGCCGCTTCTGTGCGGTGCAGCATTGTCAAATCAAATCATTTGCGGCATGCAAGAAATTCGATTGCATGGTCGCAAATGATTTCCGTACATTCTTCGACTGTCGGCGGCATCGGCCTTGCATCCTGCATCACGTCATGACGGTCTGGGGCAGATTCCTGTCACGCTGCGGTCACAAATTTCTCTTCCTTTCCCACTACAAGTGGGAGTCCTGCGTCGCGGCAAACGCCAGCGATTTTTTGCTGCCGCACGTCATCAATGTGTTTAGCTGCGCCGCACAAGAAAAGTGTGTAACGCATTGAACTTTTCACATCTTTATTTTTCTACTACAGAGCCTCGGAAGCTCGTTCCGCGGTTCAGGGTTTGGGGAGAAAGTAGAGAATGGGTTTGCCAATCACACTTCCAATTGCGGATTTTCCCGTAAAGGTCACGACACAAAAGGAACTTGCCACGTTTTTGCTGACCGCCTTGCGCAACAAGCAGAAGGTGTCGCTGTTCTTTGCCAATACCAATTTCATCGTCCAGTGCAGAAACTTGCTGGAAAAGATGCGCGATCGTTCCGTGACGATCGTCAACGATGGCGTCGGCATGGACCTCGCTGCGGCGCTGGTGCACGGTCGCCGCTTCAAGGAGAACCTGAACGGCACTGATTTCACGCCTTTCCTGTTTCGTACTTCATCGATGCCCCTGCGGGTCTACATGATAGGCGGCAAACCGGAAGTGTTGGCGAAGGCGTCGGAACATGTGCATCAACGCCTGTCGCAACGTGTGGTCGGCGTGTGTGACGGCTATGACGGCATCAAGAATACGTCGGACCTCATCGCGCATATCAATCAGGCCCGGCCGGATGTGGTGCTGGTAGCGCTTGGCAATCCGGTGCAGGAGCAATGGATACTCGAACACCGCGCTTCGCTGGATGCGGGATTGGTGATGGCGGTCGGCGCGCTGTTCGACTTCTGGGCTGGCGACAAGCCGCGTGCGCCGAAGCTGGTACAGAAACTTCGGCTCGAATGGCTGTACCGGCTCGCGCATGAGCCACGTCGTCTGATGCGGCGCTATACCGTCGACATCCTGATCTTTTTTTCCCATTGCTACCGGTACCGCGGCTTTTCCAAGGCTGTCGTGCAGCGCAGCAATACCTTTTGAGACTGCATGCCCGGCAACCGGTGCATGACTTACAACCATTCGCGGAAAATTCTATGAAAGCAATGATACTTGCGGCAGGCAAGGGCACCCGTGTCCAGCCGCTGACCTACGAAATGCCAAAGCCGATGATCCCGATTCTCGGCAAGCCGGTGATGGAATATCTGGTTGAGCACCTGGTGAAATACGGCATCAAGGACATCATGGTGAACGTCAGCTATCTGCACGAAAAGATCGAGGATTATTTCGGCGAGGGCCAGCGTTTCGGTGCGCGCATCGGCTACTCGTTCGAAGGCTATACCAACGACAAGGGCGAAGTGATGCCCAAGCCGATCGGCTCCGCCGGCGGCATGAAGAAAATCCAGGAATTCGGCGGCTTCTTCGACGAAACCACGCTTGTGATCTGCGGCGACGCGCTGATCGATCTCGATATCCAGTCTGCGCTGTTCGAGCACCGCAAGAAGGGCGCGAAGGTCAGCATCATCACCAAGGAAGTGCCGCTTGAAAAAGTGTCCGAATACGGCGTCGTCGTCACCGACAGGGATGGCCGCGTCAAATCCTTCCAGGAAAAGCCGAAGAAAGAAGAGGCGCTGTCGAATCTGGCCAGCACCGGCATCTACATCATCGAACCGGAAGTGCTGGATCTGATCCCGTCGGACAAGCCGTTTGACATCGGCTCCGAACTGTTTCCGTTGCTGGTGCAGAAAGGCGTGCCTTTCTTTGCGCAGAACCGCTTCTTCAACTGGATCGATATCGGCAACATCAAGGATTTCTGGGCGGTGCAGCAGAGCGTATTGAGCGGCGAAGTGGCGCACATGAGCGTGCCCGGCACCAAGATCGCCGACGAATTGTGGGTCGGCCTGAACGTGCGCATCGACTGGAACGGCACCAGGATCGAAGGCCCGGTCTACATCGGCTCCGGCAGCGAGATCGAGGCCGGCAGCACCATCATCGGACCGACCTGGATCGGCCACGGCAGCAAGATCTGCAGCGGTTCCGTGATCGAAAAATGCATCCTGTTCGAATACACGCGCATCCAGCCGGATTCCGAAATGACCGAGCTGGTGGTCTACAACGACTATTCGGTCACGCGCGACGGCAAGATCATGCACATCACCGACTCCAAGGATGCCGCGTGGCGCGATGCGCGCGATCGCAGATCGAAAGCGCGTCCACCGGTGAAATTGGTGGAAAGCGCAGGCGCACGATGAACGTCTATCCCGTCATCCTGTCAGGCGGATCCGGGACGCGCCTGTGGCCGCTGTCGCGTTCGGTGCTGCCAAAGCAATTGCTGCCGCTCGTATCCGGCAACACAATGCTGCAAGACACGGTGCTGCGCGTGGCAGATTGGCCTGGGATGCAGGCGCCGCTGATCGTGTGCGGTAATGAACACCGCTTCCTGGTGGCGGAGCAGATGCGTCAGATCGGTATCGAACCGAGCGGCATCCTGCTGGAACCGGAAGGTCGCAATACCGCACCGGCTGTGGCGGTGGCGGCTCTGCATCTGCGCGCCGTCGATCCGGACGCACTCATGCTGGTGCTGCCTGCGGACCACGTCATTCAGGATGTGGATGCCTTCAGGCAGGCTGTCGAGCGCGCGAAAACACCGGCAGGCGCCGGCGCGCTGGTGACCTTCGGCATTGTGCCGACCCGGCCTGAAACCGGCTATGGCTATATTCGCCGCGGCACGGCGATCGCAAGTGCGGATCGCGCCTTCGTTGTCGAGGAATTTGTCGAGAAGCCGGATTTGGTGAAGGCCAAGCAATTCATCGACGATGGCCGCTATTCATGGAATAGCGGTATGTTCCTGTTTCGCGCCTCGCTTTACCTGGATGAATTGCGCAAGCTGCAGCCGGATATTGCTGCATGTTGCGAAAAGGCGATCGCCGAGGCGTACAAGGACATGACATTTTGCCGGTTGCATGAGGAAAGCTATGCGAAATGTCCTTCCGACTCGATCGACTACGCGGTGATGGAGCGTACGTCGCTGGCTGCGGTAGTGCCGGCGGATATCGGATGGAGCGATGTGGGTTCGTGGTCGGCACTGTCCGACGTGCAGTCGGCGGATGAAAACGGCAATGTGATCCGCGGAGACGTCTATACGGACGGCGTCAAGGATTCGCTGATCCGTGCCGAAAACCGCTTTGTCGCGGTGATCGGCATGGACAACGTGATCGTGGTCGAAACGAAGGATGCGGTGCTAATCACCTGCCGCGATGAAGTACAGCGCGTCAAACAGGTGGTCGATTATCTGAAAAAGAACAATCGCTGCGAGCACCTGAATCACACCAAGGTGTATCGCCCTTGGGGTTCATATGAACCGATCGACGCCGGTGGGCGTTTCCAGGTCAAGCGCATTACAGTCAATCCGGGCGAAAAGCTGTCGCTGCAAATGCATCATCATCGCGCCGAACACTGGGTGGTGGTCACGGGCACGGCGCGCGTCACGAACGGCGACGATGTGCGCTTGCTGACGGAGAATGAGTCGATCTATATTCCCATCGGCAACACCCACCGGCTGGAAAACCCAGGCATGGTGCCGCTACACCTGATCGAGGTGCAATCCGGCAGCTATTTGGGTGAAGACGATATCGTGCGCTTCGACGACGTCTACAAGCGCGCATAAAAGCTCAAAACCGCAAATAAAGCAGAACCAAC
>DATMTZ010000408.1:0-8445 GCA_035563975.1 Oxalicibacterium sp.
GCCAAGAAGGCCCCCAGGACGGCCGCCAAATCAGCGGTGAAAACTTTTGCGAAAAAGGCAGTCAAAGCATTGACCGCATCGCTGAAGCCGGCGAAAAAGTCGGCGGCCAAACCGGCAGCCAAAAAAACGCCTGCGAAGAGTACGGTAAAATCGACCAAGACAGCAGTAAAGGCAAAGGTGCCCAGCGCCGCCAGATCCGGCGCGGCAAAGACGGCAAAGAAGCCTGCGACATCCACTACCAAGGCAAAGCCGGCCGTCAAACCAGCAGCAAAAAAAACTGCGACCACTGCACGACAACCCACCAAGGTGGCCGCAACATCGACCAAAAAAGCGACGCCGCCCGCTCCTGTCGCCAGCAAAAAGGCAGCACCGGGGCCGATCGGCAAGATTCAACAACCCGTAGTTTCGAAAGCAAGCGAAGTGGCAACCAAGACAACCAAATCGACCTCGACCACCGACAACGACGGTGCTCTGTTATCCGAAGCGCAAATCCTGAAGATGAGCGAGAAGGACTACATGAATCCTGCGCAGCTCGCATTCTTCAAGAACCGGCTGCAGCAACTTGAAAAGGACTTGCTGAAGAACGCCGACGAAACCACCGAGCATCTGCGCGAAACCGTGCTGGTGCCTGATCCGGCCGATCGCGCGACGATTGAAGAAGAACATGCGCTCGAGCTGCGTACGCGCGACCGCGAACGCAAGCTGCTGAAAAAGGTGCAGCAATCGATCGCCGCGATCGACACCGGCGACTACGGCTGGTGCGAGGAAACCGGCGAGCCGATCGGCATTCCGCGCCTGCTGGCGCGCCCGACCGCCACGCTGTCGCTGGAAGCCCAGCAGCGCCGCGAGCTGAAGCAGAAACTGTACGGCGACTGATATTCGCCGCAGCGCCGGCACGGCTGGCCGGACAACAGGCGCGCGCTTATCCCGCGCGCTTTGTTTTTCCATGGATTGCAACAGTGTTGCAAAATTTGTCCTGTTTCCGTATGCTGTGACCTTCGCCGAAGAACGCTATGCATAGCGGCGCGCAAGAGTTGCGGCACCACCAGCGTTCGCATGGCATCGTCATGACGATGCTCCAGTTCCCTTAACGAATAACAGACACGCGGAACGATTTTTTGAAACCTGCAGCCCTTCCCTTGCTCGCACGTGCCGCGCATGCTTGTGCGCGATGCACCGCCGCGCCGCGACCTGACGTCGCGCGCGTCGGCTTCGCTGCGCTGCTGCTGGCAATGCTGCTGTTTTCGCAGTGGATGGGCATGCAGCACCGCATTGCGCATGCCGGCTGGATCAATGGGCATCCGGCTGCGATGCAGGCAATCGGCGGAGCCGACGAGGGAATACTCGACGGCGACACCGAGCGGCATGGCACGACCAAGCCGCACTCCTGCTCGCTGGTCGACGGCACCGCGCTGGCCGATACCGTCGCCGTCTTCCTCTTCATTCCGCCGGCGCCGATCTGCACGCGCGCACTGGCGCTCTGGCTCGCATACCAGTCCTGGGATGCGCCACTCACACGCTTCTTTCTCTCTCGCGCGCCGCCAACAGCCGGATAAATCTCCGCCCGTTACGCATGTTTTTTTCGATCGCACCGACCGTGATCGACATGCGTGGTCCTGCCATTTTTCGAGAGAGTTCCATGATTGCCCAACGCACCCTGCTGGCGAGCGCCGTTCTGTCTGCGCTCGCTTCCCTGTCTTCATCTGCTCACGCGCAGACGCAGCAAACTTCCGACAACGGCGGCACGACACTGCCTGCCGTAGTCGTCACCGCCACGCCGTTCAACAATGATGAAAGCGAGCAAATCCTCGCGCCCGCCAAAGTGCTCTATGGCGACGAACTGAAGGACAAGCTCGGCGATTCACTCGGCGACACGCTGTCCGGCGAGCTCGGCGTCTCCGCCACCGCCTTCGGCGCCGCCGCTTCACGCCCGGTGATCCGCGGCATGGGCGGGCCGCGCGTCAAGATCCTGCAGAACGGCATGTCGATACTCGACGCGTCCGCGCTGTCGGACGATCATGCGATCGGCGGCGAAGCTTCCACCGCCAGCCAGATCGAAATCCTGCGCGGCCCCGCCTCGCTGCTGTACGGCTCGGGCGCGATCGGCGGCGTGGTCAATATCGTCAACAACCGCATTCCAACCGTATTGAACGCCAAGCCGACCGGCGAGGCCGAAGTGCGCTACGGCACGGCTGACCACTTGAAGAACAGCTCGGTGTCGGTCGATGGCGCCGCCGGCGATATCGGCTTTCATGTGGACGGCAACCTGCGCGATACCGACGACTACCGGATTCCGGGCGACGTGGTGCTGAACGATCCATCTTCGGGCTCCGGCAAGCTGCCGAATTCGTTCACGCGCTCGAACAGCATGGGCGTCGGCGCATCGTACATACAGAGCTGGGGCCACATCGGCGCCTCGGTCGGCATCAACGACGACCGCTACGGCATCCCGACGCCGGAAGCGTCGTACATCACGCTGAAGCAAACCCGCATCGATCTGGACGGCCTGATCAAGGAACCCTTCGGCGGCGCGTTCGAATCGCTGCGCTTCAAGATCGGCAATACCGATTACAAGCACACCGAGCACGAGGCGGACGGCACGCCGGCCACCGACTTCAAGAACGATGCGATCGAAAGCCGCTGGGAACTGACGCACAAGCCGATCGCCGGCTGGCGCGGCACCTTTGGCATCCAGACCGAGAACGCGAAATTCTCGGCGCTGGCAGCCGACGGCAGCGGGCCAGAAACCGTGCCTGTCACGAAGACCGATTCGGTCGCCGGCTTCCTGGTCGAGGAACGCGACTTTGGCCCGGTGCGCCTGAGCGGCGGCGCCCGCATCGAATCGATCAAGCGCAAACCGGATGCGGCGTCCGGTTTCGAAAGCCGCGATTTCACGCTTGGCTCGTACTCCGTCGGCGGTTTGTGGACCTTCACGCCGGGCTACGCGCTGAACGCGACGGCATCGATCGCGCAACGCGCGCCGGCGATCGAGGAACTGTATTCAAACGGGCCGCACGACTCGACCTCGACCTTCGACATCGGCGATCCGGCACTGCAGAAGGAAACCTCGCACAACATTGAACTGAGCCTGCAGAAAACCGCCGGCCTGGTACGCTGGAAAGCGAACATCTTCCGCAACCAGGTGAAGAACTATGTGTACGGCCGCACCGCTGGCACCGTGGATGAAAGCGGCGCGCCTGACGTGAACGGCGAATTCACCCAACGCTTCTGGTCGCAGGGCGACGCCACCATCCACGGCGCCGAGGTCGAGGTCACGTACAACGAACACGGGCCGGGCTGGTCGGCACGCGGTTTTGCCGATACCTCGCGTGGCCGCCTTGACGATGCCGGGAACCTGCCGCTGCAGCCGACCACGCGCGTCGGCGGCGATGTCGGCTACCGCAGCGGTCCGTGGCGCTCCGGCTTGTCGGTTATTCACGCGCAGAAGCAGGATCGCCTGGCGAGCTTCGAGGATTTCGCCGCACCTTCCTATACGCAGGTGGACGCCGATTTCTCCTACACCCAGCGCGCCGCCTCTGCCATGCCGGTCACCTGGTTCGTATTGCTGAAAAACCTGCTGAACGACGATATCCGTCTGTCGACCTCGATCCTGGCCGACGAGGCGCCGCTGGCAGGCCGCAGCCTGATCGTCGGCGTGCGCACGCGCTTTTAGTGAAGTTGTATCGCCGATGCAGCATTTTTGGCTACACTAGCGGACTGCGGCAGGGGCGGGGTCGCGTCGCGACGCCGCTTTGTGTTACCTTTAAACCGCAGTTCGCAGCGATTCGGCATCGCTCCCGACCGGCCACCGGTCCGGAGCGTCTTTCAACTTGGCGCATTGTCTTTCCGATACTGGCAATGGCCGCCGTAGCTCATCAGGATCACCGTGGGGATTTTCTCGTTATTCGGCAAAAAGGAAGATCAGTCTGCGCGCCAACCCGCTGCACGCGATGCGCAGAAAAAACGGGATAGCAGCAGCGCCCTCCGCGCCAATACCAAAACGCCCGACCAGTCGCAGGTACAGCGCCAGGCTGCGCGCGCCGCCACCGCGATGAAAATCGACGAGATCGAGTCGGAGATGTCGTCCGAATTCGTCAAGCCGCTGCCGTTCAGCGGCAACACCATGCCGCTCGAATTTCCCGACACCACCACGCGCACCGCGCCCAACACGCGTGCCGGCAAGGCCGGCGATACGGTGCCGATGGAGCACGTGACCACCAAGCTGCCCGAAATGGGCGAAAGCACCGCTTTCCTGCTGGGCGAGGACACGATTGCCGGCCCGGTGGCGATTTCCAGTTCCGAGGCTGCCCCCGTCATCGAGGAAGCCGCCATCCTGTTCGCCAACGGCCAGACCAAGCTGGTCGAACCGATCCTGGTGCACGCGATCGCCGAAGAAGCGCCACCGATGGTGTGGGGCATGCTGTTCGACCTGTACCAGATCACCGGACAGCACGCGGCCTTCGAGAACCTGTCCATCCAGTACGCGCACAAGTTTGAAATGTCGCCGCCGGCGTGGCTCGAAGGCGACGCGGCCTCATCCGCATCAAAGAAAGAAGCAGCGCCGCGCGCCGGCGGCACGCCGAGCGTGGCCTTCTCCGGCAAGCTGGACGCCGGCATCGTCAAGCAACTGGAGCGCATCAAGAACATGTCCGAGATGAGCAATGTGCTCAAGCTCGAATTTGCGCGCGTCACCGCGGTTGATCCGGTCGGCTGCGGCCTGTTGCTGAGCGTGCTGAAAAAGCTGCAGAAATCCGGCCATAACCTGATCCTGGTGGGCGCCGCTGAACTGGCCGAGAAAATCCATTCGATCCTGATGGTCGGCCGCCGCGACGAAACCGAAGCGCCGTGGCTGCTGATGCTGGAGTTGCTGCGCCTGCTGAACCGCGAAGCGGAATTCGAGGAGCGCAGCATCGACTACTGCGTGACTTTCGAGGTGTCGCCGCCAGCCTTTGTCTCGCCGCAGGACAAGGTCAGGACCGAGGCCGAGGAATCCGCCGCGCAGGACGAGGAAAATGCCGACCGCTTCGCCATGCCGTCGCTGGTGGACGGCGCCACCGCCACGCTGGTGCAACAGATCACCACCTATGCGCACAATCACAATCCGGTCGTACTCGATTGCTCCGGCCTGACGCGCATGGACTTCAACGCCGCCGGCCAGCTGTTTGGCGGACTGACGCCGCTGCTCGCGGCCGGCAAGCAAATCGAGCTGTACCACCCGAACCATTTCATCATCGCCCTGTGCGGCGTCATGGGCGTGAAGGACATGCTGCACATCGTGCAGCGCAAGGCCTGAGCGTCGGCGGCGTCGCCGCACGACGCTTGCGATAACGCAGCCTTGCAATCCGTGATTCCATCCCCATTCTTTGAAAAATCTGCGCAACGCGGCATTTCGTCAAAGGTCTAACATGGAACAATTTCACGGCACCACCATTCTCTCGGTGCGGCGCGGCAACGTCGTCGCGCTGGGCGGCGACGGCCAGGTCACGCTCGGCAACATCGTGATGAAGGGCACCGCGCGCAAGGTGCGCAAGGTGTACAACGGCAAGGTGCTGGTCGGCTTCGCGGGCGGTACGGCGGATGCCTTCACGCTGCTGGAACGCTTTGAGGCCAAGCTCGAAAAACACCAGGGCAACCTGATGCGCGCCTCGGTCGAACTGGCCAAGGACTGGCGCACCGATCGCATGCTGCGCCGGCTGGAAGCGATGCTGCTGGTGGCCGACCGCGAAACCACGCTGGTCATCACCGGCAACGGCGACGTGCTGGAACCGAACGACGGCATCGGCGCGATCGGCTCCGGCGGCGTGTATGCGCAATCGGCCGCCAAGGCGCTGCAGGAAAACACCGATCTGCCGCCGGCCGAGGTCGTCAAGAAGGCGCTGACCATTGCCGGCGAACTGTGCATCTACACCAACCTGTCGCACATCATCGAAACCCTGGATTAAGCACCGGACATACGCCGCCTGCGGCTTCTCACCATGAACATGACACCCCAAGAAATCGTTTCCGAACTGGACAAGCACGTGGTTGGCCAGGGCAAGGCCAAACGCGCGGTCGCCATCGCGCTGCGCAATCGCTGGCGACGCCAGCAGGTGCCCGATCCGCTGCGCCATGAAATCACGCCGAAGAACATCCTGATGATCGGCCCTACCGGCGTCGGCAAGACCGAGATCGCACGCCGCCTGGCCAAGCTGGCGGATGCGCCCTTCATCAAGATCGAAGCCACCAAGTTCACCGAGGTCGGTTACGTCGGCCGCGACGTCGATACCATCATCCGCGACCTGATCGACATCGGCATCAAGCAGACGCGCGAGGCGGAAACCCGCAAGGTGCGCGCGCGCGCCGAAGACGCGGCTGAAGACCGCGTGCTCGACATCCTGGTGCCGCCGGCACGCGATTTCGGCTTCAGCTCGACACCCGGAGCGAACAGCGACAGCAGCAGCGGCAACGCCGCGCGCCAGACCTTCCGCAAGCGGCTGCGCGAAGGCGCGCTGGACGACACCGAAATCGAGATCGAAGTGGCCGATTCCGCGCCGACGATGGAAATCATGGCGCCGCCCGGCATGGAAGAGATGACCGAGCAAATCAAGAGCATGTTTTCCGGCGCCGCCGGCGGCCGCAAGAAGATGCGCAAGCTGAAGATCAGGGAGGCGATGAAGGTCCTGATCGACGAGGAAGCCGGCAAGCTGGTCAACGAAGACGAGCTGAAACAGAAAGCGATCGCCAACGTCGAACAGAACGGCATCGTCTTCCTCGACGAGATCGACAAGATTGCGACGCGCTCCGAGCATGGCGGTGCCGATGTCTCGCGCGCCGGCGTGCAGCGCGACCTGTTGCCGCTGGTGGAAGGCACCACCGTCAACACCAAGTACGGCATGATCAAGACCGACCACATCCTGTTCATCGCGTCCGGCGCCTTCCATCTGGCGAAACCTTCGGACCTGATTCCGGAATTGCAGGGACGCTTTCCGATCCGCGTCGAACTGGAATCCCTGTCGATCGACGATTTCGAGCGCATCCTGACCGGCACCGACGCCTGCCTGACGCGGCAATATGAGGCGCTGATCGGTACAGAGGGCGTGAAGATCGAGTTTGCACAGGACGGCATCCAGCGCATGGCGGAGATCGCCTATTCGGTCAACGAAAAGACTGAAAACATCGGCGCGCGCCGCCTGTACACGGTGATGGAAAAGCTGCTGGAGGACATGTCGTTCACTGCCAGCGAACAGTCGGGGCAGACGCTGAAGATCGACGCCGCTTACGTCGACGAACGTCTCGGCGCGCTGGCCGTCGATGAAGACCTGTCGCGCTATGTGCTGTAATTGCCGCTCGAAGAATCGGCATGCAAGGTTGGCATGCCGATCGTCTCTTCATCATGGCTAACAAGGCGCTGGCCAAACGTCAGAAGATGACGATACGCCTGGAGCCTTCGCAAAAGGCGCCGCGCAATCCCTTTGCGCTTGCGGCCAAGCAGCGGGTTGCCGGCCCGCATCAGAAATCGATCTCTGCCCAGCGCCAGCTGGAGAAACGCCTGCTGCTGAAAAAGCTGGCGAAAAAAGCCGAAGGCGACGAGGAAGGCTGATCGTCGTTGTCGCCGGCGACTGCTCGCCAAATTGCTCATCCGACCTCTTCTTGCTATAACGGTACGGAACGCTGTCCTGGTTCGCGGCTCTATACCAGACCATCAGACGAGGAGAACATCATGGCGCTACCCCATGCCACATCCGGACAGGTTATCGACGTACGTCCGCTCGGTGAGAAAATGACAGAGGCAGTCTCGCATGCGCTGTTCAAGGCGGAACAGCTGGAATTGATACGGCTGGTGCTGCCGCGCGGCAAAGGGATGCCGGAGCACGCGGTACAGGGCGCGGTGACGATACAGTGCCTGGAAGGCAGCATCGACGTCCATGCGCACCAAAAGACGCAGAGGCTGCAGGCGGGAGAGCTGGTGTATCTGGCGGGCGGCGAACCGCATGCGGTGCACGCGGTGGAAAATGCGTCGGTGCTGCTGACTATCCTGCTGCAGCACAACGGCAATCACGGCTTCGCCGGCAACGCGCTGACGCAATCCGAAATGGCGCGCCGCGGATCCTGAGCCGCGCTCAGGATCCGGTAAGCGATTCGTTTCGTGGATCGCGAGACAGCAGCAAGGCCACGATATCGCGCGGCGCCACGCCGTCGAACAGCACGCTGGCAACCGCATTGGTGATCGGCATGTCGACGCCATGCGCCGCCGCCAGCACGCGCACCGCCTGCGCGCACCGCACGCCTTCGGCTACATGCCCCAGTTCCGTCACGATCGTCTGCAAGGCTTTGCCTTCCGCCAGACCGAGGCCGACGCGGCGATTGCGCGACAAGTCGCCGGTGCATGTCAGGATGAGGTCGCCAATGCCGGCCAGGCCGGTAAAGGTTTCCGCGCGGCCGCCGAGGGCCACGCCCAGCCGCATG
>DATMTZ010000409.1:0-6542 GCA_035563975.1 Oxalicibacterium sp.
CGCCGCGCAACTGCATCCAGCCGCTCGCGAAGGCGTCGCTATAGTCGCCGAAGCGGCGCATCCACAAGGAACCGGCAGCGGAGGGCGGCGCGATGATCATCGCGTTCCTGTACATCGCCTTGTCCGTGATGTCGGGCACCAGCAGCGTCGGCGGCAAGGTGATGCCGGCCTCGCGGTAGACGCGGTTCAATGGTTCCACCGCACCGTGGCAGACGATGGGGCCGATGGTGTCGTCGAGGCCGTGCAGGATGCGCTGCGCCTTGCCGAAGGCGTAGCAGAACAGCACGCTGCAGCGCCCCGCGTCGGCGTTGCGCCGCCACCATTGGTTGATGTCGGCGAGGATGGCGGCTTGCGGCCGCCAGCGGTAGATCGGCAGGCCGAAGGTCGATTCGGTAATGAAGGTGTCGCAGCGTACTGCTTCGAACGGGGTGCAGGTGTCGTCGTGTTCGACCTTGTAGTCGCCCGAGGCGACCCATACTTCGCCCTTGTGCTCCATGCGCACCTGTGCCGAGCCGAGCACATGACCGGCTGGATGCAGCGAGATCGTGACGCCGTTGTGAACGACGGTCTCGCCGTAATCGAGGGTGTCGAGCGCGATGTCGCCCAGGCGCGTTTTCAGAATGCCGGCACTCTGCGTGGTCGCGAGGTAATGCGCGTTGCCGTAGCGCGCATGATCGCCGTGCGCGTGCGTGATGACGGCGCGCTCCACCGGCCGCCACGGGTCGATGTAGAAATCGCCGGGAACGCAGTACAAGCCTTCCTTCTTCGCTACCACCATGTCCGTCATCGCCGCTCCGTTATCCGGCCCTGGAAATGCCTGCAGGAAAAGAATGGACAGCTTTGTCTTCAGCGTCGGTGCGTGCCGCCACATAAGCGCCGCATCGCGGACAGCCAGGGCAGGCCATCTTCAGCAACGGGAAGAAACGGGGACGGTAAGCTGCGCCACGTGTCGCCGCGCCGCCATGCCGACGAAACATTACACGGGCTTTTCGCCGACCAGCCATAGTGCGGCAATGCGATCTGCCTTGGCGTAAGCCGCTTCGTCCAGCTCTTCGCCAAAGACATCCGGATCGATTTCCTCGTGATGCCAGCGGAACGCGGCGTGGTCCAGCCTTTCCGCCGCCTTCTGCAGGAAAGGCGCCGCGCCATCGACGAAAGCAACGCCGGTATACATCAGCAGCAAGCCGCCCGGCGCAAGACGCTCGATCGCAGCATCAATGATCGCCAGCGACAGGCCGTCGCCCAGATCGCCGCCGCCGTCGCGATAGGCGCGCTGGCCTGGGTCCGCCAGATAAGGCGGGTTCGAGATGATCAGGTCGAAACCGCCTTCGGCGTCCTTCAATAGATCGCCGTGGCAAGGCCGGACATTATGCGTGCCGGCCAGCGTAGCGTTCACTGCGGCCAGCGACAAGGCGGCGTCGTTGATATCGATCGCCAGCACTTCCGCCTGCGGGCATTGCGTGGCAACCGCGATTGCGCCCGGTCCCGCGCCGCAACCGATATCTGCGGCACGCCGTATGCGCGACGCGCGCGATCGTAACGCGGCTTCGAGCGCGCGGGCGAAGCGATAGGTATCCGGGCCGAAGAAGACAGCGTTCGCATCGGTGGTCGGATACGCGGAATGGAAAAACAGCCGCTCCCCCAGCGTCGATGCGCGCAGCGTGCTGCGCCAGCCGCCCGGCACCTCGATCACGGCGCCGGCCGCGTGCAGCAGCTGTGACATCTGCGCCGGCAGCACGCCTTCCCTGAACGGGCGGCTCCAGCCCAGTGCATCGGTCAGATTCTTCGCCCATTTGTTGCCTTCTCGCGCGTTGACCCGTTGATGCGTCAGCGGCGTGACGGTCGTGAAGCGGTAGCCGGCCTGCTGCAGCGCATGACCAAGTTGCAGCAGGGCCGGCGATGGCTCGACGGTGCCAGCCAGCTCCGTGTCGCACAGCGCAGAAAGCTCCCGCAGCGTGGAAAGATGCGAAGGCATGTTCAGGCGAACAATGTGCGGAAGATGCGCGTGGCCATCAGGCCGGCCGGCGTATGGTGATGCGCCGGCGACATCAATGGAATCAGCATCTGCATCATGGCCGGCTTGCTGTCGAGCGCGGCCAGCCGTTCTTCCAGCGCGCGCAGTTCGCGGCTGAAATCCCGGTCGGCGTCTTCATTGCGATGCCGCCGTATCACGCCGCGCGCCGGATCGAGATGCGCGACGCGCTCGTGCGCTGCAATCGGCGGCGACTCGAACGCGTGCCGGCGGGCGCGGTGCGGCACGACGTGCAAGGCCGGACGTCGGGAAGCAACGCTGGCGCAATCGGCCGGCGTGGCAATCCAGTCGCGCAGGACCTGTTGTTCATATTCGCTGAATACGCCGAACATTTCGGCGCGGTCGCCATGTATCAGCCGCCAGAAGCGGCTGTGCTCGGCTGGCTCGCCGCGTCTGATCCATCCCGCGCTTTCCAGTTGCGACAGAAACGCGGGGATGCGATCCGGATGCGCCAGCCAGTCATTGACGGTGCGTCCGCCGATACGGCAGTAATTCGAATGCATGTGCTTGCCGACCGCCGCCTTCGCCTGCAGGATGCGCACCAGTTCGTGCTGCAGGTTGAACGAAGCGATGACGGACAGCGTGCTGGCGCCCAGTTCGTTGAGCCGGTAGCCGTCCGCCACGCGCCGATGGAAGTCGCGCGCGCCGCCTGCCGCCGGACACACCTGCTGCAGGCTCTGCACGGCCTTGCGCGCATGGCCCGCCGCGGCATTGTCTATCGTCACATGCAGCGTGAAGTAATACGGATCGATGCCGAGTTCGTTCAGTTCGTAAGCGCTGATCAGCAGGTGCAAGGGCAGCTGCTCGTAGCCGAGGTTGTAGCCGATCACTTCGGGCAGGAAGTGATCGGTCTCGCTCGCCAGGCAGAGCTGAATCGTCCCCTGCACGAAGTGTTCATCATCCAGGTGCTGCCACTGGTCGCAGCCATGCGTGGCGAGCAGGTGCCGGTACAGTGCCACGTGATTCTTCTCCGGCACACCGTCGCCGAGTTCTTCGAGATACGTCTGGATCAGGCCGTGCAGACCGACATCGTTCCACCGCGGCAACAGACCATACAGCCAAGCGCCGTCGACCAGCTTGGTCGGCGCCACGGCCTGCAGGAAATACAAGGCATGCGAACGGTTGCCGAAATAGCGGCGCGGCGCGCCTTGCTTTCTTGCGGCCAGGTATTGCTGATATTCCTCGCCGGTCTTTGCGACGCATTCCAGCATCCAGCGTTCGAGCGCGGCGGCATCGTCCAGCGCGGGCAATTCGTTCGGCAAGGCGCGTGCCTGTGCCAGGCGGTGCGCCAGGTGGACGCGCGCCTGCGCGCGCGTGGCGGCGTCCGCCGAAGGCGCCTGCAATGCAAAATAAAGCTGTCTGGCATCGGCCACGACGGATGCGTCCGGGTCCTGCAACGCGATCGCCTGAACGGATTTCGACATATTCGGCCTCTGTTTTTGACGTTTTCGTACGCATACATTGTCGAAAAAACGCGGGAACAGAGCTATCGGCGTTCGCCTTTTCTTGCTGTCAGAAGGCGACGACAGGAAATTTGCGCAAGGGAAATGCGGCGCGAGCTGGTGCTACTTGTCCTTGAAGTGGGCCGGATCCGACAGCAATTCGTTCAGGCGCTCGACGCTGACCGGCTTGGCCAGATGGTGGTCGAAGCCGGCGAGCCGCGAACGCATGCGGTCTTCCTCGGTCGCCCAGCCGGTCAGCGCCACCAGGACGGCGCGCGCCATGCCCGGTATGCGGCGCATCGCGCGTGCTGTTTCCAGGCCGTCCAGGCTGGGCATGCCGATGTCCAGGAACACGATATCCGGATGGAAGTCGGCCGCCGCGCGCAAGGCCTGTTCGCCGTCATACACCGTTTGCGTGACATGGCCATGGATTTGCAGCAGAACGGTCAGGATTTCGGCGGCATCGCGGTTGTCGTCGGCGACCAGGATGCGTAAGCTGCCGGCCGTCGCCGCGGTAAGGGCGGACGCCGCTTTGTCTGACTGCGACACGGCGCCGTTTTGCAACGGCAGGCGCACCGTAAAACTGCTGCCGCTGCCGACGCCGCGGCTGGTGACCGACACGCTGCCGCCGTGCATCTGCACCAGCTGGCGCACCAGCGACAAGCCGATGCCGAGTCCGCCCTGCGCGCTGTCGCTGCTGCGTCCCACTTGCGCGAACATGTCGAATACCTTGGTCAGCGAGTCGGCGGGAATGCCGATGCCGGTATCGGTAATCGTGATCTCGACGTGCTGCGCTTCGCGTACGGCGGTCAGCGTAATATGCCCTTTGGATGGTGTGTACTTGGCGGCGTTGGCCAGCAGATTGCCGAACACCTGCGCCATCCTGACGGGATCGACGTTGACCGGCAGCGCTTCATCGGGGATGTGCTGGCGCAAGGTGTGCTGGGCCGCTTCGATATGCGGCAGCGTGGTTTCGACCGCATTCGCGATGATGTTCTTCAGATCGACGTTTTCCTTTTGCAGCACCAGCTTGCCGCTGTTGATGCGGGCGATGTCGAGCAGGTCGTCGATCAGGCGCGCCATCACCGACACCTGGCGTTGCATCATGTCCTGGATGCGCGCCAGCGCGTCAGGATTACGCGCGCTCAGGCGCATGACTTCCAGTCCGGTGCGGATCGGCGCCAGCGGATTGCGCAGCTCGTGCGCCAGCGTGGCGAGAAACTCGGTCTGGCGCCGGTTCGCCTCGGCCAGATCGGCGACGGCGCGCTGCAGGTTTTCATCCGCCTTCTTTTGCTCGGTGACGTCGCTGAACAGGATCGCCACCTGATTGCTGCCCGGCTCGCCGAAAGGCGATGCGTAGACGTCATACCAGCGGTGCAGCGGCGTCGATTCGTTGACGAAGCGCATCGCTTCGCCGGTGCGCGCAACGCGGCCGTAGATTTCAAACCAGTGCGGGTCCTGGCCCGGCGCCAGTTCCAGGATGGTCCGGCCTTCTGCATGAGTCAGGCCGGTGTGCTTCTCGAACGCGGGATTGGTTTCGAGGAAGCGGTAGTCGACTGTCTTGCCGTCTTCGTCGAATAGTAATTCGATCAGGCAGAAGCCTTCGTCGATCGATTCGAACAGCGCGCGATACCGTTCCTGGCTGATCGTCAGCGCCTGCTCCATCTCTTTCTGCCGCGTGATGTCGATGATGACGCCGGGCAGGCGCAGCGGCATGCCGTCATTGTCGTATTCCGGCTTGCCGCGCGCAATGACGGATCGGTAGCCGCCGTCGATCGAGCGCACGCGGTAGTCGACCTGGAACAGGGCGCCGGTGGCAATCGACTCGCGCAATTGTCGGGCCACATGAGGGCGATCATCCGGATGGACCGCGTTGATGTAGGACTGGAATGAACCGTTGGCGGCATCGGCTTCGCTCAAGCCGAACAGATAGGCCATGTCGCGATCGATGGTGACCCTGCCGGCGCGCAGATCGTAAATCCACGTTGCGATTTCGCCGGTGGTCAACACCGATTCCATACGCGCCTTGGCGTCCATCAGCGCCGCCTGCGCCTCCTTGCGCTGCGTGATGTCGGCCGCGGTGCCGATGACTTTCAGCGGCCGGCCGTCGCTGTCGCGGTGCAGCAGCCCGGTGAATTCGAACCAGCGCAATTCGCCGTTGGGCCGCCGGTGGAAGCGACCCTCGAAATGGAAGCGCTTCCCGCTTTCCAGCGAGGAGGCCAGCGTGCGTTTGTAGGCGGCGACGTCGTCCGGGTGGATGATGTCGGCATAGAACTCCGTGGGCCCGAGCGCGGCTGCCGATTTCGGCAGGCCGAAAATTTCATACATGCGGTCGTTGTCCCATGATGCCGAGCGCAACTGCACGTCCCAGGTCCAGATGCCAAGTTCGGCCGCATCGGCGGCAAGGCGTACGCGTTCCTCGTTTTCGCGGATGCGCTGGGCCAGCACTTCCGCTTCCTCGCGCCTGATCTGTTCGCGTGCGGCGTGCTGCCGGTCGATCTCCGCCTGGCGTTGCGCGGTGATGTCGTGCATGGATACCACTGCGCCGAGCTGCTGCCCGTCCGCGGCCAATAGCGGGCTGCCGCTGACGAGCGCGATGCGGCGCCGCCCGTTGTTCGCCGCGATGATGATTTCGACGTCATGCACCTGTTCGCCGCGCAAGGCGCGCATCAGCGGCACTTCCTCCATCTTCAGCAAGGTCTGCCCGTCCGGGCGGAACAGGTTGAAATGTTGGGCCCAGCGTTCGGGCGGCACGTCGAGATCGCCGACGCCATGGAATTCCTGGCTGGCGCGATTGAAAAATGTCAGCGTCCCGTTCTGGTCGCAAGCCACGATCGCGTCCTCGACCTCTTCCAGCACCGTTGCGAGAAAGGTGCGTTCGTTCGCCAGCTCGGCTGTTACTTCGGACAGGCGGCGCTGGAAACCGGCGTAGGCCTCGCGAAAAATCTTGCCGAAGCCGATCAGCTTGCCGTCCGCATCCAGCCAGCGGTTCATCACGCCGTCGACGAAGATGCGCGAGCCGTCTTGCTTGAGATGCCAGCGGATGTCGGCGGCCCGGCCGTGTTCGC
>DATMTZ010000410.1:0-5162 GCA_035563975.1 Oxalicibacterium sp.
GGAATCTGCCGCACGAACATTTTCTGCGCGCGCAGGAAGCGTCCGTCGAACAGCGAGGCGCGGATTGCGATCTGCGTGCTGCTGTGGCCCGCGCGATCGAACACCTGCGAAAAATCGTCGGCCTCGAGCGTCAGCACCGGCAGGTTCAGCGCGCCGTCGGCAGCCGGCACCACCGTGCCGCCGGCCTGCGACAGGCGCGACTTCAGGCGCTGCACGAACAGCTGGCCCGGCGGCATTGTCCATTTGCTGTCGGCATACGCGCGCGGCTGCTGTTCGTTCGCATAATTGAGACGGTAGAACATGCGGTGGCTGTCGAGCCAGGCCGGCACGCGCGCTTCCGCCACGCTGATGGCGGGCAGCGCCGGCGCCGAGGACAGCGGCCGCGCATCGACCGGGCCGAGATCGTACAACCGGATCGATTCGGAACTGGCGGCGCAGCCGCCCAGCAGCATGCTGGCCGCCAGTGTTGACGTGGCAAGAAGCGCGGCAAAAAACGTGGTGAAAGGCAGTCGTGTCATGGTCTTCATCGGCTTCCCTTGTCGTTGGCGGCGGGCGCGGCGAATCCGGCTTCACCCGGGCCGGGCTCGGCCCGGCCGGCGCCGAACAGGATGCTTTGCGGCCGCTGGTTGAACGTGTCCAGCGAGCGGTTCAGTGCGCGCATCGTGGTGCGCGTTTCCGAGATCAGCGGTACCGCCTGGTATTCGATCATGTTGGCGGCGGAGCCGACCTTGTCGACCGCGCCGTTCAGGCCGGTCAGCAGACCGTCAGGCGCGTTGATGCGGGTCGTGATCGTGTTCAGGTTTTGCGTCAGCGTGGTGGCCTGCTCCGACAGGCGGTTCATTGAACCGAGCAGGCGATCGCTCTTGTCCGCAATCGCAGGCAGCCGGTCGACGGTCGGCTTCAGCTGGGTTGCGACTTGCTCGATACCGCTGGCGGCACGGCTGACATCCTTGAAGGCTTGCATGATGGCTTTCTGGTTTTCTGCCGCGAGCAGCGTGTTCAGTTGCGCGGCAACCTGTTGCGTCTGCTCGAGGATGGCCAGGCCGCGCACCTGCAGCGTGTCGAGCAGGCTGGGTCGCAGTTCGATGCGCGCCGGCTTTTTCTTTGACGAATGCAGCATGACGGGTTTCTTGCCGTCGTCGTCCAGTTGCACGTAGGCCAGGCCGGTGACGCCCTGGTAGCTCAGCGTGGCAAAAGTCGACTGTGTGATCGGCGTGTTCTTGGCGACGCTGAAGCGGATCAGGATCTGGCCCGGCACCTTGGGATCGAACAACACTTCGTCGACGCGACCGACATCCAGGCCGCGATAGCGCACCGCTGCCTGCGGCGTCAGCCCCGGCACCGACAGCGTGGTGGCGATCTCGTAGGGCACGCGTTCCTCGCGATCGCGGTTGAACCACAGCGCGATCAGCACGGCCGCGACCAGCAAGGCGATCGTGAAAATGCCGGCCATCAGTGCATGTGCCTTATTTTCCATAATCCGTTTCCATGGTTCCCTTAATCAGTCGCATGCGCTATTCATCCGGCATCGCCTCGATCGCGCGCAGGCCGCGTTCGCCGCGGAAGAAGCTCTCGATGAACGGATGCTTGAATTCCACCACCTTGCCCGGTTCGCAGTAGGCAATGATGTGCTTGTCCGCTAGCACCGCCACGCGCGAAGACAATGCGAACAATGTATCGAGATCGTGCGTGACCATCACCACCGTCAGTCGCATTTCCTGATGCAGCGAGCGGATCAGGTCGACGAAGCTTTCCGATGCGCTCGGGTCCAGCCCGGCGGTCGGCTCGTCCAGGAACAGCAGTTCCGGATCCAGCGCCAGCGCGCGCGCCAGGGCGACCCGCTTGATCATCCCGCCCGACAGGTCGGAGGGCATCTTCAGTGCATGCTCCGGGCCAATGCCGGCCATGTTCAGTTTCATCAGCGCTGCTTCGCGTATCAGCTCTTTCGGCAGCACGCGCAGCTCGCGCATCGGCTGCGCGACATTGTCGAATACGGTCAGCGCTGAAAACAGCGCGCCCTGCTGGAACAGCATACCCCAGCGCGTGCGCAAGCGCTGCAGCTGGCGCGGGTCGGTGGTGCAAATGTCTTCGCCCAGCACGCGCACGCTGCCGGCCGCCGGATGCGTCAGGCCGACCATGTGCCGCAACAGCACGGTCTTGCCGGTGCCGGAGCCGCCGACCAGCGACACGATCTCGCCCTGGTTGATGTTCAGGTTCAGATTGTCGTGCACCACCACGTCGTCGAACTGCGTGCGCAATCCCTCGATCTGGATGATCGGCGTCGTTCCCGGCTGCGGCTGGTTCGGGTCGCAATCCATCAGAACCCCACATTGGTAAAGACGATCGCAAACACCGCATCGGCCAGGATGACGATCGTGATCGCGGTCACCACCGACAGCGTGGTGCCATGCCCCAGGCTTTCGGTATTCGGCTTGATGCGCAGACCGAAATGGCAAGCCACCAGCGCAATCAGGCCGCCGAACACGACGCCCTTGCCGAGGCCGATCCAGTAATTCGCCAGCGGCACCGCGTCCGGCAGGCTAAGCAGAAAATACTTGATCGTCAGCCCGAGTTCGGAGCGTGCCGCCGTCATGCCGCCGAGCAGCGCCATCGCATCGGTCCACACGATCAGCAGCGGCATCGAGATCGCCAGCGCAATCACGCGCGGCATGATCAGGCGATAGCCATGCTGCATACCCATCACCACCATTGCATCCAGTTCCTCGGTCACCCGCATCACGCCGAGCTGCGCGGTGATCGCGGAGCCGGAACGGCCGGCCACCAGGATCGCGGCCAGCAGCGGCCCCAGTTCGCGGATCACGCTCATACCGAGGATGTTGACCAGGTAGATATCGCCGCCGAACTGATGCAATTGCTGTGCCGATAGATAGGACAGCACGACACCGATTAAAAATCCCACCAGCGCCGTGATGCCAAGCGCCTGATAGCCGGTGTGAAAAATGCTGGCCGATATTTCGCGCCACGGACCGCGCCGCCAGTCGCCGAGGAAGCGGACCAGATCCAGCACCAGCTGGCCGATCAGGCTGACGAAGCCGATGGCGTGATCGATGATGTTGTGTTTGAACAGCCGCAGCGTTTCCAGCGAATACCAGTGCCGCTTCGGCGGCTTTTTCAGCTGCAGCCTTCCCGCTTCCTGCAGGCGCTGGAAAAAGTTCTCGTATTGCGGCGGCAGCGTCAGTTGCGAAGGCCGCTGATGGCCCCAGGCATTCCACAGCAGCTGTGCGCCGATGGTATCGAGCGCCTCGATCTGCGACAGATCCCAGTGCACGGTGCCGGCATCCGGCACGGATTTCAGTTTTGCGTCCAGCGCTTGCATGATGCCGCCGTGTGCCAATGCGCCGACCTGCCAATGACCGGCGGCGCGGACGGTATGCGTGCCTTCGATGTGGAGGGTCGGAGAAGCGGCTGGTGACATGAGGCCAGTGTAAGGGAGAACGCGGCCGTCGTCATCCGGCCACCGTCGCGCCAGATGCGTATCGCAGCCGTCGCCATCTCGCTACAATGCGGCATGACTTCCGCTATTTCACCTGGGCTTTCTGCTGAGCGCGTGGCCGCGCTGTGCGGCGCTGCTGCGCAGCCGCTGGCGATTCGCGTGGTGGCGGAGACTGGCTCGACCAACGACGATCTGCTGGCTGAAGTGCGTACGCTGGAACGGCCGACCTTGTTGTGGGCGCAGTCGCAAACTGCCGGCCGCGGCCGTGCGGGACGCACCTGGCAGGCAGCGGAAGGCGCGACGCTGACGTTTTCGCTGGCATGGAAATTTTCCTTGCCGCTGCACGCGCTGGCTGGCCTGCCGCTCGCAGTGGGTGTGACGGTGGCGGAGGCGTTGGCGCTATACGCGATCGAGGTGCGCCTGAAATGGCCGAACGATTTGCTGCGCGACGGCGGCAAGCTGGGCGGCATTTTGATCGAGACGGCGCGCGACGGCGACAGCTGCTGGGCCGTGATCGGAATCGGCATCAACGTGGCGCGCCCGACGGACGAGCATGTTGCGGCCCTTGCCGCCGCTGCGCCTGAGCTGCAGGCCGATCGTGGACAGGTAATTGCGGCGCTGGCCACTGCGCTGGCGGAAAGTCTTTCGCTGTTTGCACAGCAGGGTTTCGCTGCGTTTGCGTCCCGCTGGAACATGCGGCACGCGCATGCCGGCCGCGAGGTGAACATCATCGATCATGGCGAGGTTGTGCATCGCGGCCGCGCGCTGGGCGTCGATGCGAGCGGCCGCCTGCTGCTCGATACCGAACGCGGCGAAATGGCCGTGCTGGCCGGCGACGTGTCGCTGCGCGCAATCGAATAACCAAGGAGAGAAGATGCTGCTGCTGGTGGATGCGGGCAATACGCGCGTGAAGTGGGCTTTGGTCGATCGTTCGCAGCCGCAACAGTCTCTGGGACAGTGGCACGCGTCGGGATCGGTCGCGCGCGCGGACGCAGATGATCTGGTCGATGTATGGCGCGGCTACAAGATCGGCCGCGTACTGCTGTCGAACGTGGCCGGCCCCAATATGCGCGACGAACTGGAGCGCGCAGTGCTACGTGCGCTCGGCACGCGGCCAGTAGCGCTCGAATGGTTCACGTCGTGCGAGGAACTCGGCGGCGTGCGCAACAGCTATCTGAATCCGCCGCAGCTCGGCTGCGACCGCTTTGCCTCGGCGATCGGCGCCTATGCGCTGTTCCCTAACCGGCCGCTGATCGTTGCCACCTGCGGCACCGCGACCACGGTCGACGCGATCAACGCCAACGGCGTGTTCATCGGCGGCATGATCCTGCCCGGCCTCGGCACGATGGCTAATTCGCTGGCGAAGAACACCGCGCAATTGCCAGAGGTGGCGCTGCATACCGACCTTGCGCATCCGTTTGCCAACCACACCAATGCCGCGATCGTCAGCGGCTGTCTGGCGGCGCAGGCCGGCGCGATCGAGCGCGCCGTTCTGGCGCATGCGCAGGCCAATCCGGAACAGCACGTTTCTTGTATTCTGGCAGGTGGCGCGGCCGATCTGATCGCGCCGCACCTGAATGTCGCGCACGAGCGCGTGGATAACCTGGTGCTGATTGGCTTGCAATCGGTCGCCACTCACGTTTCTTCGACATGCTGAAAATCACGTTCTGGCTGCTGTTCCTGATCAACGCCGGCCTGCTCGCGTTTC
>DATMTZ010000411.1:0-1737 GCA_035563975.1 Oxalicibacterium sp.
GGCGTCAACGATGCGCCGGCACTGGCCGCGGCGGATGTCGGCATCGCGATGGCGACCGGCACCGACGTCGCAATGCACGCCGCCGGCATCACGCTGATGCGCGGCGATCCGTCGCTGGTCGCCGATGCGATCGACATCTCGCGCCGCACCTATAACAAGATCCGGCAAAACCTGTTCTGGGCCTTTGTCTACAACGTGGTCGGCGTTCCGCTCGCGGCATTCGGCATGCTGAATCCGATGTTTGCGGGCGCAGCGATGGCATTCAGCTCGGTCAGCGTGATCAGCAACGCGCTGTTGCTGCGCAGGTGGAAAGCCCGCGGAGCATGAATCAGAAAGCGAGGAGAGAACGATGAATATCGGACAGGCAGCGGCGGCTTCCGGCATCTCGGCCAAGATGATCCGTCACTACGAAAGCATTGCGCTGATCAAAAAAAGCGCGCGCAGCGAATCGGGTTACCGCACCTACAACGACAAGGACGTGCACACGCTGCGCTTCATCAAGCGTGCGCGTTCGCTCGGATTTTCGCTGGAGCAGATACGCGATCTGCTGTCACTGTGGAACGACGAGGAACGCGCCAGCGCCGACGTCAAGGCGATTGCGCTGCAGCACGTGGCCGAGCTGGAACAGCGCATCACGGAGCTGAGCGAGATGCGCAACACGCTGACGCACCTGGCCGATTGCTGCCACGGCGACGCGCGGCCGGATTGCCCGATCCTGCGGGGTCTGGCGACGATCGACGGCGACGACTGTTGCCGTTCCGGCCGGCCCTGATATCGCCCCGGATAAAAAAAAGCGAGGATCGCATCCTCGCTTTTTTACACGGCAGCCTTGTTGATCACCGGGTAACCGGCCTCTTCAATCGCGGCCGATACGGCGTCCAGCGCCGCTGTCGATTGCACCGTGACCTGGCGCTGCGCCAGATCGACGTCGACCTTTGCCGCCGCATCCACCGCCTGCACTGCTTTCGTCACGCTGGCGACGCAATGGCCGCAGCTCATTTCACCCACTTCCAGTTGATACATGTTGCGCTCCTTCCGATGATGTTGATGCCAGTGTAGGCCTTTCCACCATAGGAAGGTCAAGCAGGTCAGGCCACATCGTCCGCTTCGCCGGGCCGCGCCGCGCCAAAGCGGCGTTCGGTAAAGCGCACGATCACGAAGGCAAGCAGCGCGAACATGAAGAACACCAGCAGCATCCATGCAATGCCCTGCAAGGTTTCGATGGCGGTGCGGTACAGCTCCAGCAGCCAGCGCTCGGCCGTCAGGTCTGCTGCGTGCGCGCTCCGGTCCCAGCGCGCCGGCGCCAGATACTGTTCAAACTCGCGTATCCGCACGCCCGAAGAAATGCCGACCACCAGGATCGCGAACTTCATGTACTTCAACCATGCTGCGCTGATTGCATCCGCAATGATGCGGTACAGGATCGCGTTCATCGGCCGCGAAAAAGCGGCGATCACGGCGACCGAAATCACGACCGAAGTCAGCAGGCTGACCAGCAGCAGAATGACGAACATGTTTCCTCCTTCGATCAATGGAACACGGCACGGCTGCCGCCAAGTTTTTCCGTGCGGAAATTATTTTTGTTAATTTCCGTGCCCGGCCCCTACCGCAAAACAACAGCGTTCAGAGCGAAATTACCACGCAATCGTAAAATATCGTTTCCCCTTCGAAATTGACAAAGAACAAGGTTTCCCTTCGGCTACAATGGCCTCGCTTGCCTCTTCGTCAAAACTGGAT
>DATMTZ010000412.1:0-4788 GCA_035563975.1 Oxalicibacterium sp.
AGGTTTCACCGCAGCAGGAGGAAAACAATAATGACTGTCGCAGATGCAAAAAAGACCGCCGATCAAAAGATGCAAAAGTCGATCGAAACCTTGAAGGCCGATCTGGCGAAGGTGCGTACCGGGCGCGCGCATACCGGCATACTCGACCACGTGATGGTCGATTACTACGGCAGCCCTACGGCGTTGCCGATGGTTGCCAATCTGACGCTGATCGATGCACGCACGATCGGCGTGCAGCCGTACGAAAAGAAAATGGTCGCGACGGTCGAAAAGGCCATCCGCGAAGCCGATCTCGGCCTGAATCCATCGACGCAGGGCGACATGATCCGCGTGCCGACGCCGCCGCTGACCGAAGAGCGCCGCAAGGAAATGGTCAAGCTGGTCAAGAGCGAAGCGGAAGATGCGAAGATCGCGATCCGCAATATTCGCCGCGACGCCAACGAGGCGCTGAAGAAGCTCGTGAAGGAAAAGGCTTGCTCGGAGGACGAGGAACGTCGCGCGCAGGACGAAGTCCAAAAGCTGACGGACAAATTTGTCGCCGAAGTCGACAAGATGGTCGCCGAGAAGGAAAAGGAAGTCCTGACGGTATAAGCTGTCGCGGATTGCCCGATCCCACCGTTTTATTGTGCCTCTATCGTATTGACTCACTCCCTATCATCCATGGCTTCAGCAAGTTCAACCCAGGCGGTGCCCGACGTGTCGTCGGTACCGCGGCACATTGCCATCATCATGGATGGCAATGGCCGCTGGGCGACCAAGCGCTTCATGCCGCGCGTGGCAGGCCACGTGCGCGGCGTGGAAACAGTGCGCGGCGTGGTCGAAGCCTGCGCCAGGGCCGGAGTCGAGTACGTGACCTTCTTCGCTTTCAGCTCGGAAAACTGGCGGCGGCCTGAGGAAGAGGTGTCGGTGCTGATGCGCCTGTTCGTCACCGCGCTGGAGCGCGAAGTTTCCAAGATGCATGCGAACGGCATCCGCCTGAAGATCGTCGGCGACCTCAGCCGCTTCGACGACAAGTTGCAGAAGATGATCGCGGCGGCCGAGCGCAAGACCGCGGCGAACACCCGCATGACGGTGACCGTGTGCGCCAATTACGGCGGCCGCTGGGACATCATGCAGGCAATCGGCAAGATGGTCGCGGCGCATCCAGGGGCCACCGATTTCAGCGAGGAGCAGCTGGCGCCGCACCTCGCGCTGGCCTACGCGCCGGAGCCGGACCTTTTCATCCGCACCGGCGGCGAGCAGCGCATTTCCAACTTCCTGCTGTGGCAGCTCGCCTATACCGAGCTGTATTTCACCGATACCTACTGGCCGGACTTCGATGCCGACGCGCTGGCGCTGGCCATCGCCTCCTATCAGAAGCGCGAACGCCGCTTCGGCCGCACCAGCCAGCAGGTGGCCGAGCAGGGCGTGGAAGCGGCAAGCGCGGCGGTCAAATGCTGAAGACCCGCATCATCACGGCTGTCATCCTGCTGGCCGTGCTGCTGCTGGCGATCCTGTCCGGTTCGTTCTACGTTTTTGCCGGCCTGGTCGTACTCTTCTTCGCCGGTGCCGCATGGGAAGCACTGCGCCTGTTCAAGAACCGTTATGCCGTAGCCGGTGCGCTGGTCTGGAGCGCCGCGCTGGTCTGGGTGATTTTCAGCGGCAGTTTCCGGCAGAGCGTGCTGTTGTGCGGGCTGTGCGTCGCGATCTGGGCGCTGCGGCTGGTGCCTGCGCTGAAAATTGGCCTGCCGCCTTTGCAGGGTTTCGGCAATCGCCTGCTGACCGGCATCTATGGCGTTGCCATCCTCGGCGCTTTCATCGCGCTAATGATGCTGTACCAGCGCTCGGTGCTGTACATGTTCTCCGTGATGGCGATCGTCTGGATTGCCGACATCGGCGCTTATTTCTGCGGTAAGGCGTTCGGCAAGCGCAAGCTGGCGCCGAGCATTTCGCCGGGCAAATCCTGGGAAGGCGCAATCGGCGGCTGCGTCGCGGTGCTGGCGATTGGCGCGGCGACCGTATTCTTGCCTGCGCTGCACGATACCTTTGCCGTGCAGTTGCAGGGCAGGTGGGGCTGGTCTGGCTTGATCGCCGGCCTGATCGTGATGACGGCGGCCAGCGTGGTCGGCGACCTGTTCGAATCCCAATTGAAGCGCCGCGCCGGCATGAAGGACAGCAGCAACCTGCTGCCGGGCCATGGCGGCGTGCTCGATCGCATCGATGCCCTGATTCCCACGCTGCCTCTCGCCGTTCTCATCGCTTACTGGATGTAACACTTCATGCAGCAAATTACCATCCTGGGTTCTACCGGGTCGATCGGCGTATCCACGCTCGACGTGCTCGCGCGTCATCCCGACCGCTATAGCGTTTATGCGCTGACGGCGCAGCGGCGCGTCGAGGAGCTGGCGCAGCAATGTGTACGCCACGCGCCGAAAATTGCCGTGGTCGGCACCGCGGAAGCCGCGCAAGCACTGAAGGCGCTGCTGGCAGTGCATGGCTTGCAAACGCAGGTCGAATACGGTGAAGCGGCCCTGTGTGCAGTCTCCAGCGCGCCCGAATGCGATGCCGTGATGGCGGCCATCGTCGGCGCCGCAGGTCTTGCGCCGACGCTTGCCGCGGCACGCGCCGGCAAGAAGGTCCTGCTGGCCAACAAGGAAGCGCTGGTCATGTCCGGTCCGCTGATGATGCAGGCGGTCGAAAGCAGCGGCGCGGTCCTGATGCCGATCGACAGCGAGCACAATGCGATTTTCCAGTGCATGCCGTCCGGCTACCGGCGCACGCCAGAACAGTGCGGCATCGAGAAGATCCTGCTGACGGCGTCCGGCGGCCCGTTCCTGTATCGCGATGTCGATACGCTCGATCGCGTGACGCCGGCCGAAGCGGTTGCACATCCGAACTGGAGCATGGGGCGCAAGATTTCGGTCGATTCCGCCACCATGATGAACAAGGGCCTCGAAGTGATCGAGGCGCACTGGCTGTTCAACCTGCCGGCGGATCGGATCGAGGTCGTGATCCACCCGCAAAGCGTGATCCATTCGATGGTGTCCTATATCGACGGCTCGATGCTGGCGCAGCTGGGCAATCCCGACATGCGCACCCCGATAGCGCATGCGCTGGCCTATCCGGAACGCATCGCGTCCGGCGTCGGCGGCGTCGACCTGGCGGCGATCGGCAAACTGGTATTCGAACGTCCCGACCTGCGCCGCTTTCCATGCCTGAAACTGGCGTATGATGCGCTGAACGCGGGCGGTTCGGCACCGGCAATATTGAATGCCGCCAACGAAATCGCGGTGCAGGCCTTTCTCGACGGCCGCATCGGTTTCGGGATGATCGACCAATTGATCGCACGCATACTGGACGCATTGCCGTCCTGCTCCATCGTGGATATTGAAGCGGTATTCGAGCAGGACAGGCGCGCACGTGAACTGGCGCTTTCCCTTATCGCATCATGACCCTTCTGCAAACTCTCCTTGCCTTCGGCGTCGTACTCGGCGTGCTGATCATCGTGCACGAGCTCGGCCATTACCTGGTTGCGCGCTGCTGCGGCGTCAAGGTGCTGCGCTTTTCGGTCGGGATGGGCAAGGTGGTGTGGTCGCGCCGTTTCGGCCGTGACCAGACCGAATGGGCGGTGTCCATCCTCCCGCTCGGCGGCTACGTGAAAATGCTGGATGCGCGCGAGGGCGACTTGCAGGGATTGCCGGCGGAAGACCTGAAGCGCGAGTTCACGCGCCAGAACGTATGGAAGCGCATCGCGATCGTGGCGGCTGGCCCGCTCGCCAATTTCCTGCTGGCGATCGTTGTGTTTGCCGGCCTCTACTGGCACGGCATTCCGGAGCCGGCGGCGGTATTGCGTGCCGCGCCCGAGCATACGGCGGCCTACGATGCCGGCCTGCGCAGTTCCGGGCGCGTGCTCGCGGTCAACGGCGAGCCGGTACAGATCTGGACCGATCTGCGCTGGCAGGCGATGCAGTCGGTGATCGATCGAAGGCCGATACAACTGACGGTCGAAGCGCCCGGCGGCGGTACGCATATGTTCGAGGTGGCGTCGAACGGCGTAGCGATCGACGATCTGGAAGACGATTTTCTTGGCAAGCTTGGTATTGAGCTGGCGCGGCCGCAGGCGGTGCTCGGCAAGGTGGCGCCGGACGGCGCCGCGATGCACGCAGGCCTGCAACAGGGGGACCGGATTGTCGCCATCGATGGCAAGCCGATGCCGGATGGACTTGCGTTTGTCGAGGCAGTGCGCGCATCGGCCGACAAGCTTTTGCACATCGATCTGCTGCGTGACGGCCGCGCGATGCGCATCGCAGTCGTGCCCGAAAAGATCAGCAAGGATGGAGAAACCTTCGGCCGCATCAAGGTGGAGGTGCCGCTTGCGCCGGAGATGGCGACAGTCGCCTATGGCCCGCTGACGAGTCTGGGCAAGGCGGTCAAACGTACCTGGGATACCAGCGTGCTGACGATCAGGATGGTCGGCAAGATGATCACCGGCGAGGTCTCGTGGCGCAACGTGACGGGGCCGCTGACGATCGCCGACTACGCCGGCCAGACCGCGCGCATCGGCCTCATCAGCTACCTCAGCTTCATTGCCTTCGTCAGCATCAGTCTGGGCGTCATGAACCTGCTGCCGATCCCTGTTCTAGACGGTGGGCATTTGCTGTATTATGCCGTGGAAGTTTTGACCGGGCGGACGGTTTCCGAGCGTTTTGGGGCGATCGCCCAGCGCGCCGGCGTCGGCATTTTGATGACCTTGATGCTGGTCGCGGTCTTTAACGATATCAACCGGCTGATGTCCTGAAAACCAGCCGG
>DATMTZ010000413.1:0-7775 GCA_035563975.1 Oxalicibacterium sp.
GAGGTGGATGACGTCCGCCGCCTAATGCTGGATCACCATGCGCGTTACGTACCGGTGCTGGATCAGCAGAATCTGGTCGGCGTGATTTCGTTCTACGACGTGGCGAAGGCGATTCTGGAAGCGCAGAGCTTTGAAAACCAGATGCTGAAGTCCTACATCCAGGACCAGCCGCTGATGGCGGTCGAGCAGGGCGAATAGTTTTCTCCTTCAGCCGCGCATGAGCATGTCGTTCGTGCGCGGCTTTTCTGTTTCCGGCGCGAGCCTTACAATCCGGTGGCTCGGCACGGCCTGCTTGCGTCGTGCTTCCTTCTTTCACCGGATCCGTCATGCGTCGACCCAGCCAGTTTTCTCTTTTCAGCCAGCGTCGTTTCGCGCCGTTTTTCTGGACGCAGTTCTGCGGTGCACTGAACGATAATGTGTTCAAGACGGCGTTGCTGACGGCGCTGACTTTCGATACGCTGAACTGGACCTCGATCGACCGCGGCATGCTGAACAACCTGATCCCCGGCCTGTTCATCCTGCCCTTCCTGCTCTTTTCGGCGCTGGCCGGACAGTTGGCCGACAAATTCGAGAAATCGCGCTTCATCCGCTTCGTCAAGCTGCTGGAAATCGTCATCATGCTGATCGCTGCCTGCGGCTGGTGGATGCGCGATCTGTGGCTGCTGATCGCGGCAGTGGTTGGCATGGGGCTGCATTCGACGCTGTTCGGCCCTGTCAAGTATGCCTACCTGCCGCAAAAGCTGGAACAGGACGAATTGATCGGGGGAAACGGCGTGGTCGAGATGGGCACTTTCGTCGGCATTCTGCTCGGCGAAGTGCTGGGCGCGGTGCTGGTATCGCACCAGCCGTGGGGAATTGCGCTGGTTGCCGGCGGCACGCTGGCGATCGCGCTGATCGGCTGGCTCTGCAGTTGCGCGATCCCGCATTCGCCGCCGCCAGCGCCCGAATTGAGGGTGCGCTGGAATATCTTCGCCGAGTCGCTGCGCAATATCCGCTTTTCCAGCCGCAACCGCCCGGTATTCGTCTCGATGCTGGCTAATTCATGGTTCTGGTTTTACGGCGCCATCGTGCTGGCGCAATTCCCGTTGTATGCGAAGGAAACGCTGCACGGCGATCATAGCGTGTTCGTGCTGCTGCTGACGCTGTTTTCGCTTGGTATCGGCATCGGCTCGCTGTTGTGCGAGCGTTTGTCCGGACGCCGGATCGAAACCGGCCTGGTGCCATTCGGCGCGATCGGCCTGACGGTGTTCGGCTTCGACCTGTATGCAGCGAGCATCACCTATGCCAACGTGCAGGCGGTCGATGCGCTGGGCTTCATGCAGCAGGCGGGCGGCATGCGCATCCTGCTCGATTGCCTGTTGATCGGCGCGTTCGGCGGTTTCTATATCGTGCCGCTGTTCGCGGTGATTCAGACGCGTTGCGACCGCCGCCACGTGTCGCGCACGATTGCCGGCGTCAATATCCTGAATGCGCTGTTCATGGTCGGCGCGGCTCTGGTCGGGATGCTGCTGTTGAAAGCGGGTTTCAGCATCCCGCAGCTTTTCATGACGACGGCGCTGCTCAATGCACTCGTCGCGCTTTGCCTGTTCATCGCGATGCCGGAATTCTGGCAGCGTTTCCGCATCTGGATCACGGGGAGGGGCGCGTCGGCCGGCGCCGGGTAAGCCTGCGCTGAAGCGCGTCGTCAGGGATGCAGCGGCGCGTCGTCGCTGGCCTTGTGTGGCGCGGTCTTCGGCAGGATCAGGGTGAACGTGGTGCCGACGCCGACCGCGCTTTGCACGCGCACGCGGCCGCCCAGGATGCCGGTCACGACATTGTGTGTGATATTCAAGCCCAGGCCTGAGCCGCCGGCGCCGAGCTTGGTGGTAAAGAACGGATCGAAGATGCGGTTCAGGTTCGAGGCGGGAATGCCAACGCCGTCGTCGCTGACGGTCAGCTCGATCAGGCCGTCGGCGTTTTCGCTGGCGGCGATGACGATGGTGCCCTCGCTTCTTCCTTCGAAACCGTGCAGCAGCGCATTGTTGATCAGGTTGGTCAATACCTGTCCAAGCGGACCGGGATAGCTGTCGAAATTCAGGTCGCCCGGAATGCTTTGTTCGATATTGAACGGGCTCTTGCGGATGACGGGCCATAGCGTCAGCAGGATTTCGCCGACGACTTCAGCCAGAGAAAACGTGCGGCGCTGCGAGCTGGTCTGATCGATCGCGACTTGCTTGAAGCTGTTGACCAGGTCGGCCGCGCGGTGCAGATTGCGCACCAGGATGTCGCTTGCACGGCCGACATCGCCCAGATAACTCTCCAGCGTCGAACGCTTGATGCCTTGCTGGTCCCGGTAGGCATCGGTCAGTGCCGCGGTCTGGTCGTTCAGCGTGCTGGCGACCATCAGGCTGTTGCCGATCGGCGTATTGAGTTCGTGCGAGATGCCGGCCACCAATGCGCCGAGCGCCGCGAGTTTCTCGCTGTTGACCAGTTCCTCGTGCGCCTGGTTCAGCGCGTCCAGCGTGGTTTCGAGTTCCTGATTGGCTTGCTGCAATTCCTCGGTGCGCTCCACCACGCGGTCTTCCAGCGTGGCGTTCAACTCGCGTATTTCCTGCTCGATCAGGCGTTTCTCCGTCACGTCCTGGCAGGCGAGAATGCCGAACTGTTCGCCCTCCAGCTGGAAGATGTGGCCGGAAAAATGAATCAACAGCTTGCTGCCGTCACTGCGCAGCATCCATACCTCGCGCTGCGCCCCGATATTGCCTTTGGATTTCAGCTCCTGCAGCAGCGTTTCGCGGTCTTCAGGATTGCAATACATTTCGAGATCGCGTGTGTTCATGCCCAGCACGGCGGCACGCGGGCGCAGGAACAGCTGTTCGAAGGCGACGTTGACGTCCTTGATCACATTGCCGTCGCTGATCTGCGTGACGAACATCGGCACCGGCGTCGAATGGAAGATGGCGGCGAAGCGCTGCTCGCTGACGCGCAATTCCTCTTCTGCGTGCTGGCGTTCCAGCTCGGCGGCCGCGCGTTCGCTGAAGACTTGCAGCAGCGAGCGAACCAGGTCCGGATTATGCAGCGGACGCGTATGCATGACGGCCAGTACGCCGATTGCATTTCCGTTGATGTCGTACAGCGGCGCGCCGGCATAACTGTCCCAGGCCTGCTCGGCAAGCGCGCTGTCTTGCGGGAACAGGGTGCGGATGTCTGTAGGAAAGACGCACAGGCCGCTGTCCAGCGTGCGTTCGTGCGGCGTGCCGGGAATCGCGTACTCGAGGTCATCGACCAGTTCGCCATGCAAGTGGGAAGCCAGCGCGCGCATGCGGTCCGGCTCGCCGGGCGGACACAGGCCGATCAGCGCGCAATCGGTGCGAAGGGCGGAGGCAAGGTCGTTGACCAGCGACTCGAAGAAGGATTCGCCGGCAACGCCGCGCGTGCCTTGCGCCAGCCGCAGCAACGCATGATCGGCTTCTGCCTTTTGTTCTTCCATCAGGCGCTGGCTGGTGACATCGCGCACCACTGCCAGCACATAGTGCTCATCGTTGACCGCGAAAATGGCGGCGCTGATCAGGCAGTTGCGGATGTCGCCGTTCTTGCGGCGCAGGCTCCACGAAAAATCGTGCACGGTCTGCTCCCGCTGCAAACGACGGAACAGCTGCTCGCGTTCCTTCGGGTAGAACCAGATGCGCAACTGCAGTGCGCTCTTTCCCTGCCACTCGTCGCGCGTGTAACCCATGATGCTTTCGAAGGCTTCGTTGGCGTCGAGCAGGATGCCGTCTTTCAGGCGCGCAATCGAGACCGAATCCGGATTGCAGCGGAAGGCGCCGGCGAACTTGGCTTCCGCCAGCCGCAACGCGTCGCTTGCCTGTTTTTTGTCGGAGACGTCCTCGATGGTCGTCAGCAGCCGGCCGGCCGCATGGTGTTCGTCGCGGAAGCAGATGCAGTGCCATTCGCAGCTGATGATGCGGCCGTCCGCAGTGCGGTTTTCCTGCAGGCCGTGCGCCGGCTCCGCCTGCGCGCAGGCCTGCTGCATCAGCGTATCCAGCGTGCGCTGCTTGCCCGGTGCCAGGAACCGGACGTGACGTCCGAGCGCCTGTTCACGGCGATATCCGAACAGGCGTTGCGCCGCGGCGTTCCATTCCACTACTTCATGTTTTTCGTTCCATTCGATGATGGCAAGCGGGCTCTGTTCGAACAACACGCGGAAATGCGCCTCGCGCTTGTACAGTTCCACTTCGATGTGCGCGCGCTGTTCGATATCGCTGAGCAGGGCGCGATGCGTCTGGTCGAAGGAACCGACCAGATTGCGCAGGCTCAGCCGTGTCGCTTCCAGGCCTTGCGCCAGCCGGCCGATCTCGTCCATTCGCTCCCAGGTGACAGGTCGGTCGAGCCGATGCTGAGTCAGTTCGGTCATGTGTTCGTTCAGCCGCTCCAGCGGTCGAATCAGCCGCTTGTTCAGCAGCAGGAGGATCAGCAGCATCGACAATGCGATCTGCGTCGCCAGCGCAATGCCCTGGTGCTGCAAGCTGTCGAACATCAGCTGGTGCAGGTGCGAGCTGCTCATTTCGACGCGGACGCTGCCGATGGCCTGACCGTGGTAGTAGATCGCCGTTTCCGCTTCGGCCATCTGAGCGTTGCGACGATGCGCTTGTTCGCCGGTGGCGAATACGGTTTGCTTGATATCCTTGACCGTGATACCTACCAGATCGTCATTGCGCCACAATGCGCCGTCGATCATCGCCGATACGGCATCGCGATTGCCGTTCCACAGATACGCCGCTACGCCGTTGGCCAATCCGATGGCGTTTTGCTCTGCAAGGCGGGTGGCGCCCTGACGCACTTCGGTATGGTAAGTCTTGTACCAGCCGTAGCCGTTGATCAGCAGTGCGGGAACCAGCAGGCCGCCCACCACTGCCAGCACGATCGAACGGCGCAGGGTGAGCAGGCTGTTTTTCATGGATGGCAGCGCTTACACAATATGACGCGCACACGCCGGCGGAACAGCGGCTGCAGCGGTATCAATGCTGCGCATGATGGAGCAGCCAGTTATGCAGCGCGTCGGCTGTCATCGGCCTGGCGAACAAATAGCCCTGGCCAAGCGGACAGCCGAGGTCGGTCAGGATCGTTGCCTGCCGTTCGTCCTCGACGCCTTCGGCAATGATGTCGAGTTCCATGTTGCGACCTAGCTGAATGATCATTTCCGCGATGCTGCTGCCGCGTGACGAATCGGTGATTTCGGTCACGAAGGAGCGGTCGATCTTGAGACGGTCGACGTTCAGCTTCTGCAGGTGACTGAGCGAAGAGAATCCGGTGCCGAAGTCGTCGATCGCGATGCTGACGCCGGTTTCCGTAATCTGGTCCAGCAGCTTGATCAGCGCTTCCGGCTCTTCCATCGCCATCGATTCGGTGATTTCCAGCTCGATGAAATGCGCGGGGGCCTGCGTATCGGCCAGCGCGCGCTTGAGCATCGTGAGGAAATGCGGATGGCGGAACTGCACCTGCGACACGTTGACCGACATCATGAAATTGGTGAAGCCGGATGCATGAACGCGCACCAGTTCCTCGCACGCCTGCCGCAATATCCATTCGCCCATTTCGATGATGAGGCCGGAATATTCGGCAATCGGGATGAACCGCGCCGGGCTGACGGCGGTGCCGTCTTCCAGCGTCCAGCGCAGTAGCGCTTCGGCGCCGACCGGCGCGCGCGAGGCGAGATCGACCTGCGGCTGGTAGGCGACGAACAGGCGCTTTTCCTCGAAGGCGGCGCGCAGCGCGTGCATCATGTTGACGCGTTCGCGGATATCGACGCCCATGCTTTGCGAGAAGTAGAAATGGCCGGTGCGCTGTTGCAGCTTGGCGCGCTTCAGCGCGATATGCGCATTCTTCAGCGCTTCCACGCCGCGGCCCTTGTGTTCCGACAGGCGCACCAGGCCGACGGTGGCGGACAATTGCACATCCTGCCCGTCGATATTGAAGGGCCGCTCGAACTGCGTCAGGATGGTCGCCGGATTGACCTGGCTGTCGTCGCCCATCACGCCGAAGGTGTCGCCGCTGACGCGCGCCACCGTGAGCTTGCTGCCCAATTGCGATTGCAGGCGCGATGCCACCGCCAGCAGCAGCAGGTCGCCGAACTGGTGGCCCAGCGTGTCGTTGGTTTCCGCGAAATGGTCGATGTCGACCAGTGCCAGCGTAACGGGGCGGTGCTTTGCCGACAACAGGCTTTCGTCGATGATTTCCTTCAGACGCGTGCGGTTCGGAAGCTTGGTCAACGAATCGTAGAACGCGGAATTGTGCAGGTGCGTGACCAGCATCATATTGGCCAGGCCGACCGAGATGTTCTTGCCGAAGACTTCCAGCAGGCGCAATTCGATCGGGCCGATCGGTCGTCCGGTACACAGGTAGGCGGCAAAGTTGCGTGACGCGTTGCCGGTCAGATGCAGTGCGATGAAATCGCGTCCGTAGACGTTGCGCTGCTCGCGCAGCGCGCGGCCCAGCGCGTCGCCGATCTGCTTTTCTTCGAGCGTGGATACCGGCCGATTGAGCAGCTCGCGGTAGTTGCCGGTGGCGGCGATCACGAACAGTTCGGTTTCCTGGTTGTGCAGGTATTCCTGCACGCACAGCAAGCCGTTGTTTTCGATATCCAGCAACCGGGCGAGTTGCGCGATCACGCCGGCGGTGAAATCTTCCAGCGTTTGCTGGGTCATCAATTCGGTGCTGGCTTTCAAAATCAGGTCGAGGCCGCGGCTGCTGGCGTTGATTGCGCAGATCTGCTCGTAGGAACGGATCGCGGCGGTCACCACGGTATACAGCTTGATGCGCGTCAGCTCGGACTTGGTCTTGTAGTCGTTGATGTCGTATTGGCGGATCGCGTCGATCTCGGGCGCATAGCCGGGCTGGCCGGTGCGCAGGATGATGCGGACTTCGGAGCGGTGCAGCACATCGCGGATGTAATGCACCAGCTGCAGGCCTTCATCCTGCTGTTCCATGACGACATCCAGCAGGATGACGGCCACATCGGGCTGTTCTGCCAGGATATCGCGCGCCTGCTGCGCGGAATAGGCATGCAAGAATGCCAGCGGCCGGTTTTGTATTTCGACATTACCTAATGCAAAGGTCGTCGCAGAATGTACATCGGCATCGTCGTCAATGATCATGACGAGCCAGACGTCGTCGCGGGCGATCTTGTCGTCGCTGTGGGCGCGCGCCGTCTCATCCAGAAATACAAGGTCGTCTCCGCTCGGGGCAACCGAATCGCTCATTGGGAAGCCATCTCCGAGATCAAATATTCTGGAAAGGCCATATATTGCCCATCCATAAGGTATCAGGCAATGCTTTTCGGGAAGTAGTTGCATTCCGCGCACTGGTAGAATGGCTGTTTTATCCCGTTTGCAAATATCGACAATGGCCGGCAATACCTTTGGAACCCTGTTTACCGTAACGACATTCGGCGAGTCGCACGGCGCTGCCATCGGCTGCGTGGTCGATGGCTGCCCGCCCGGCATGCCGTTGTCGGAATCCGACATCCAGCCCGAACTGGATCGCCGCAAGCCAGGCACGTCTCGCCACGTCACGCAGCGGCAGGAGTCCGATACCGTTGAAATCCTGTCGGGCGTCTACGAAGGCAAGACCACCGGCACGCCAATCGCGCTGCTGATCCGCAACGAGGATCAGCGCAGCAAGGACTACGGCAATATCACCGACACGTTCCGTCCCGGCCACGCCGACTATACGTACTGGCACAAATACGGCATCCGCGATCCGCGCGGCGGCGGCCGCTCGTCGGCGCGTCTGACGGC
>DATMTZ010000414.1:0-3106 GCA_035563975.1 Oxalicibacterium sp.
GCGTTCCTGCAGCGACTTGGCGGAGAAACCGCCGAACACGACCGAGTGCGTGGCGCCGATGCGCGCGCAGGCTTGCATGGCGGCGATGCCTTCGACCGACATCGGCATGTAGATGACGACGCGGTCGCCCTTCTGCACGCCTAGCGACTTCAGGCCATTGGCGAATTTGCAGACGCGCTCGTACAGTTCGCGGTAGGTGACGCGCGTCACCTTGGCATCGTCCGATTCAAAGATCAGCGCGGTCTTGTCGGCATTGCCATTGTGCAGATGACGGTCCAGGCAATTGGCGGAGACGTTCAGCTCGCCGTCCTCGAACCATTTATAGAACGGCGCATTGGATTGATCGAGCTTCTTCGTGAACGGCCTGGTCCACTGCAGGTTCTGCTGCGCCAGGCGCGCCCAGAAACCTTCGTAATCTTCCTTCGCTTCCGTGCACAGCGCGCGGTAGGCGTCCATGCCGCTGATGGCGGCGTTGGCAACGAAATCGGCGGGCGGATTGAAGACGCGCGCCTCCTGTTTAAAGCTCTCGATGTCGGACATGAGTCCCTCCGGTACAAATTCTCGTGTGGTGCACAGAATAGGTTTGCCTGCTTACGGAAGCCTTACGCGATGCGTCGGTCCAGCCGTGTAAAATGCAGGCTTCTTTTTGCCGCGTTCCTGCGACGACGTCGCGGCTGCAAACGTCATTGTAGCCGGATGAAGCGCTTGATTCCCGATCCTCCAGCCGAAACTGCCATGACCATCATCAAACAAGACGATCTGATCGAATCCGTCGCCGCCGCCCTGCAATACATCAGCTATTACCATCCGCAGGATTACATCCAGCACCTGGCGCGCGCGTATGAACTGGAACAAAGCCCGGCCGCGCGCGATGCGATTGCGCAGATCCTGACCAACTCGCGCATGTGCGCGGAAGGCAGACGCCCGATCTGCCAGGACACCGGCATCGTCAACGTTTTCCTGAAGATCGGCATGAACGTGAAGTTCGAAGGCTTCGGCGAGCGCTCGATCACCGATGCGGTCAACGAAGGCGTGCGCCGCGCCTACAACCATCCGGACAACACGCTGCGCACGTCGATCGTGGCCGATCCGCATTTCGAGCGCAAGAACACGAAGGACAACACGCCGGCCGTGGTGCACATGGAGTTGGTGCCGGGCGATACCGTCGACGTGCAGGTCGCGGCCAAGGGCGGCGGCTCGGAAAACAAGTCGAAGTTCGTGATGCTGAATCCGTCCGATTCACTGGTCGACTGGGTGCTCAATACCGTGCCGCAAATGGGCGCCGGCTGGTGCCCGCCCGGCATGCTGGGCATCGGCATTGGCGGCACCGCCGAGCGCGCGATGCTGATGGCAAAGCAGTCGCTGATGGAAGACATCGACATGGCCGAGCTGAAAAAACGCGGCCCGCAGAACAAGACTGAAGAACTGCGCATCGAGCTGTGCGACAAGATCAATGCGCTCGGCATCGGCGCGCAGGGCCTCGGCGGCCTGACCACCGTGCTCGACGTGAAGATCATGATGCATCCGACCCACGCGGCATCCAAACCGGTGGCAATGATCCCGAATTGCGCGGCGACGCGCCATGCGCATTTCGTGATGGACGGCTCCGGCCCGGTCTATCTCGATCCGCCGTCGCTGTCCGACTGGCCGGACGTGAACTGGATGCCGGATACGGAAAAATCGAAGCGCGTGAATCTCGACACGCTGACGAAGGAAGAAGTCGCGTCGTGGAAACCGGGCCAGACGTTGCTGTTGAACGGCAAGATGCTGACCGGCCGCGACGCCGCGCACAAGCGCATCCAGGACATGCTGGCGAAAGGCGAACAGCTGCCGGTGGACTTCACCAACCGCGTGATCTATTACGTCGGCCCGGTCGATCCGGTGCGCGATGAAGTCGTCGGCCCTGCCGGCCCGACCACGGCCACGCGCATGGACAAGTTCACCGAGATGATGCTGTCGCAGACCGGATTGATCTCGATGATCGGCAAGGCCGAGCGCGGCCCGGTTGCGATCGACGCGATCAAGAAGCATCAGTCCGCCTACCTGATGGCGGTCGGCGGCGCGGCTTACCTGGTATCGAAGGCGATCAAGAATGCCAAAGTGCTCGGCTTTGCCGACCTCGGCATGGAAGCGATCTACGAATTCGACGTAAAGGACATGCCCGTTACCGTGGCAGTCGATTCCACCGGCAGCTCGGTGCACACCACCGGGCCGAAGGAATGGAAAGAAAAAATCGAGAAGATCCGCCTGGCCGACACCGCACTGGCTGGCAAATAATTTTCCGCACGCGCAAAACAGGGAGCCGATGCCGTGGCCTTTTCCGAAACGCCTGATCCCGTCGCAGCCGAAGCGCCGATCGGCATTTTCGATTCCGGCGTCGGCGCGCTGTCGGTGCTGCGCCACATCCAGGCGCGGCTGCCCTCGGAACACCTGCTGTGCTTCTGCGACTCCGGCCATGCGCCTTATGGCGGCAAGCCGGATGCGGAAATCATCGATCGCACGCTCGCGATCACCGCTTTCCTGAAGAGCAAAAACGTCAAGGCGATCGTGGTCGCCTGCAATACCGCGACCGCGGCTGCCATCGACGCGCTCCGCGCGGCTTACCCGGAATTGATCGTGGTGGGCGTCGAACCGGGCCTGAAACCCGCTGCCGTATTCAGCCGCACCGGCCGGGCCGGCGTGCTGGCCACCGCAAGTACGCTTGCGAGCAGCCGTTTCATCGCCTTGCGCGACCAGATCAGCGCATCGACTGGCGTGTCCTTCCTGTCGCAGGCCTGCGTCGGCTTGGTCGAGCAGATCGAGAAAGGCGAGCTGAACGCGCCCGAGACGGTGGAAATGCTGGAGCGCTACGTGACGCCGCTGCTGCGCGCGGGCGCCGACACCATCGCGCTCGGCTGCACGCACTACCCTTTCGTGCAACCGGTAATCGAAACGATCGCGCGCCGCGAAAGTTCGGTGCAGGTCACGATCATCGACACCGGCGAAGCGGTTGCGCGCCAGCTGGAACGCCTGCTGCAGCAACGCGGCCTGCAGCGCCTCGCGACGCAGGAAGGCTCGCTGCAGGCCTACACCAGCGGCAGCCGCACCGCGCTGGTCGCGGCCTTCT
>DATMTZ010000415.1:0-5746 GCA_035563975.1 Oxalicibacterium sp.
TTCCTGGCCGGCTTTCAGGCCCGGCTGCGGATAGTTCTCGTTCATCACGGTGATGTAATAGAACACGTCTTCCTGCTGCTCGACCATGCGCTTCAGGCCGTCGTGCATGATGACGGCGACTTCGTGCGCGAAGGTCGGGTCATACGGCATGCAGTTTGGAATCGTCGACGCCAGGATGTGGCTGTGGCCGTCTTCATGCTGCAGGCCTTCGCCGTTCAGCGTGGTGCGTCCCGCGGTTCCGCCGAGCAGGAAGCCGCGTGCGCGCATGTCGCCCGCCGCCCATGCGAGATCGCCGATACGCTGCAGGCCGAACATCGAATAGAAGGTGTAGAACGGGATCATGATGCGGTTGTTCGTCGAATACGACGTCGCCGCCGCGATCCACGATGCCATCGCGCCCGCTTCGTTGATGCCTTCCTGCAGGATCTGGCCGGCCTTGTCCTCGCGGTAGTAGCTGACCTGGTCTTTATCTACCGGCTCGTACAGCTGGCCTTGGTGGTTGTAGATGCCGATCTGGCGGAACAGGCCTTCCATGCCGAAGGTGCGCGATTCGTCGACCAGGATGGGCACCACGCGCTTGCCGAGATTGGCATCGCGCAGCAGCACGGTCAGGAAGCGCACATAGGCTTGTGTGGTCGAGATTTCGCGGCCTTCCGCGGTCGGATCGAGTACCGCCTTGAACGCGGACAGTTCCGGCACCGGCAGCTTTTCGTCCGCCTGCGGGCGACGCTGCGGCAGGTAGCCGCCGAGTGCCGCGCGGCGCTCGTGCAGATATTTCATTTCCGGCGTGTCGTCGCCAGGCTTGAAGAACGGCACTTCCGGCAGATGCTCGTCGGCGATCGGCAGCGAGAAGCGGTCGCGCATTTCGCGCACGGCTTCGTCGTCCAGCTTCTTGGTCTGGTGCGCGGTGTTGCGCGCCTCGCCGGACTTGCCCATGCCATAGCCCTTGACGGTCTTGATCAGCAGGACGGTTGGCTGGCCCTTGTGTTCCTGTGCCGCCTTGAAGCCGGCGTAAATCTTGTGCGGATCGTGGCCGCCGCGCAGCAGATGCCAGATGTCGTCGTCCGACATGCGCGAGACCATTTCCAGCAGTTTCGGATGCTTGCCGAAGAAGTGCTTGCGCACATAGGCGCCGTCCTTCGACTTGTAGTTCTGGTATTCGCCATCCAGCGTTTCCATCATCACGCGCTGCAGAATGCCTTCCTTGTCCTTGGCCAGCAGCGGATCCCAGTTCGAGCCCCAGATGATCTTGATGACGTTCCAGCCAGCGCCGCGGAATTCGCCTTCCAGTTCCTGGATGATCTTGCCGTTGCCGCGCACCGGGCCGTCCAGACGCTGCAGGTTGCAGTTGACGACCATGACCAGGTTGTCCAGCTCTTCGCGGCCGGCCACGCCGATCGCGCCCATCGATTCGACTTCATCCATCTCGCCGTCGCCGCAGAAGACCCAGACCTTGCGGTTGTCGGTCTTGGCGATCTCCCGTGCTTGCAGGTACTTGAGGAAGCGCGCTTGATAGATTGCCATCAAGGGGCCGAGGCCCATCGACACGGTCGGGAACTGCCAGAATTCCGGCATCAGCTTCGGATGCGGATACGAGGACAGGCCGTTGCCGTCGACTTCACGGCGGAAGTTGACCAGTTGTTCTTCGGACAGACGGCCTTCGAGGAAGGCGCGGGCATACACGCCCGGCGACGAGTGGCCCTGAATATAGAGCAGGTCGCCGCCGTGATCTTCGGTCGGCGCGTGCCAGAAGTGATTGAAGCCGATGCCCAGCATGTTCGCAAGCGAGGCGAAGCTGGAGATGTGGCCGCCCAGATCGCCGTCGGCGCGGTTGGCCTTGACGACCATTGCCATCGCGTTCCAGCGCATCCACGAGCGCAGGCGCTCTTCATATTCCAGGTTGCCAGGGCAAGGTTCGCTCAGATCGGCAGGAATGGTGTTGACGTAGGCGGTGGTCGGCGAAAACGGAATCTGCGCACCGCGGCGGCGCGCCAGATCGGTCATCCGTTCCATCAGGTAATGCGCGCGGTCCGGGCCTTCCGCTTCGATAACCGCTTCGAGGGCGTCCAGCCACTCTTGCGTCTCCATCACATCGGGATCATTGGCGGCTTGCGCCAATACCTGGTCGAGCTGGGCTGACATAATTGTCTCCTGGAATATCTTTCGGCCCCGAAGGCAACGGACCGCGTTTAAACGTGCACGGGCGATGTTGACACAGCTTCACCGTGCGGACGGTGCGGATTCTAGCAGCTTTCACCACATTTTCAAATTACGATATCATTTTTTATAATGTGAAATTACGTGACAAAGCAACATGTTTGCGCGCCTTTTTCCTTCTTTGGATCGCCCTCCCTTTACCGTTGATGCCGGCTCCTTTTTTGGACCCGCATCATGGCATTTAATTACGCCCCTTTATAATCAGTCTTTTTCGTCGGGCTTTCGCCTGCTTCACTATTACATCTCATGTCCGCACACCTCATCGATGGCAACCTGCTCGCCCAACAACTTCGCGCCGACGTCGCGCGCCGCGCCGCCGCGCTGACCGCCAAAGGCAAACAACCCGGCCTCGCCGTGATCCTTGTCGGCGCCGATCCGGCCTCGCAAGTCTATGTGCGCAACAAGGTCAAGGCTTGCGAAGACAATGGCCTGTATTCCCTTCTGGAAAAATACGATGCGCAAATGAGCGAAGCCGACCTGCTGGCACGCATCGATGCACTGAATAAGGATCCCAAAATCCACGGCATCCTGGTGCAGATGCCACTGCCCAGGCATATCGATCCGCAAAAAGTGATCGAAGCCATTTCGCCGCGCAAGGACGTCGATGGCTATTCCGTATTGAGCGCAGGCGAAATGATGACCGGCCTGCCGGGCTTCCGCCCGTGCACGCCTTACGGCTGCATGAAACTGATCGAAAGCACCGGCGTCAATCTGAAAGGCAAGCATGCGGTCGTGATCGGCCGCAGCAACACGGTCGGCAAGCCGATGGCCCTGTTGCTATTGCAAGCCAACGCGACCGTCACCATATGCCATAGCGGTACGCCGGATCTCGGCTATCACACGCGGCAGGCAGATGTCGTCGTGGCGGCAGTCGGCCGCCGCAACACGCTGACTGCCGACATGATCAAGCCCGGCGCTATCGTGATCGACGTCGGCATCAACCGCAACGATGAAGGCAAGCTGTGCGGCGATGTCGACTTTGCCAACGCCAAGGAAGTGGCCGGCCACATCACGCCGGTCCCCGGCGGCGTCGGTCCGATGACGATCACGATGTTGCTGGTCAATACGCTGGAAGCAGCAGAAAGAGAACCTGGATGAACATTGCGCTGAACCCCCTGCTCGACTTTTCCGATCTTCCGCAATTCGAAACCATCAAGCCCGAACACGTCGGCCCGGCGATCGACAGCCTGCTGGCCCACGCCCGCGACGTAATCAAGGAACTGGAATCCGACACGCGGCCGGCGACCTGGGAAAACGTCGTTGCGCCGCTGGAAGAAGCGACCGAAAAGCTCGGCCGCGCATGGGGCGTGGTTGGCCACATGAACGCGGTGGTCGATACGCCCGAACTGCGCGCCGCATACAACGAGAATCAGCCCAAGATCACCGAGTTCTGGACCGAGCTGTCGAAAAACCTGGTTCTGTTCGAAAAATACAAGGCGCTGCAGCTGGGCCCGGACTACGCCGCCTATACGCCGGCGCGCAAGAAGATCATCGAGAACGCGGTGCGCGATTTCCGTCTGGGCGGCGCCGAACTGGCGGACGACAAAAAAGAACGCTTCGCCGAGATCCAGGAAAAGCAGGCAGCGCTGCAGACCAAATTTTCTGAAAACATCCTCGACGCCACCAACGACTACGCGCTGTTCGTCGAAGACGAAGCCGAACTGGCCGGCCTGCCGGACGACATCAAGCAGGCAGCGCGCGCCGCGGCGGACAAGGATGGCAAACCCGGATACAAGTTCACGCTGCACTTCCCGTCCTACTTCCCGGTGCTGCAATACGCGGACAACCGCAAGCTGCGCGAGACCATCTACCGCGCCAACGCGACCAAGTCATCCGAACTCGCGGGCAAGCCCGAGTGGGACAACACGCAGAACATGGTCGACATCCTGAAGCTGCGCGACGAAGAAGCCAAGCTGCTCGGCTACAGGAATTTCGCCGAAGTGTCGCTGGTGCCGAAGATGGCGCAGACGCCGGACCAGGTGATCGATTTCCTGCAGGACCTCGCCAAGCGCGCGCGTCCATTTGCTGAAAAAGACCTGGCCGAATTGCGCGCCTTTGCCAAGCAGGAGCTGGGCATCGAACAGCTCGAAGCCTGGGATGCCGCCTATGCGTCGGAGAAGCTGCGCGAACAGCGTTATGCCTTCTCCGAACAGGAGGTGAAGCAGTATTTTCCGGAGCCGAAAGTGATTGCCGGCCTGTTCCGCACCACGGAAACGCTGTTCTCGGTCACGATCAAACCGGATACCGCACCGGTCTGGCATCCGGATGTGAAGTTCTTCCGCATCGAAAAGGATGGGGCGCTGGTCGGCCAGTTTTATCTGGACCTGTACGCGCGCAACGGCAAACGCGGCGGCGCCTGGATGGACGATGCACGCGGCCGCCGCCGCATCGAATCGGTCAATGACCGGGATGGCGTGCAAACGCCGGTGGCCTACCTGACCTGTAATTTCACCGCGCCGATCACCGTCGACGGCCAGCAGAAACCGTCGCTGTTCACGCACGACGAAGTCAACACGCTGTTCCACGAATTCGGCCATGGTCTGCACCATATGCTGACGCGCGTCGATGAAATCGGCGTGTCCGGCATCAACGGTGTCGAATGGGACGCGGTCGAGCTGCCGTCTCAATTCCTGGAAAACTTCTGCTGGGAATGGGACGTGCTGCAGCACATGACTGCCCATGCCGAAACCGGCGCGCCGCTGCCGCGCGCGCTGTACGACAAGATGCTGGCCGCTAAAAATTTCCAGTCCGGGCTGCAAACGCTGCGCCAGGTCGAATTCGCGCTGTTCGACATGCACCTGCATTACGACTACGACCCGGCCGGCGCCAAATCGGTGCAGGACGTATTGAACGAGGTCCGCAAGCAGGTTTCGGTGCTGATCCCGCCGGCCTTCAACCGCTTCCAGCATTCGTTCTCGCACATCTTTGCCGGCGGTTACGCAGCCGGCTATTACAGCTACAAGTGGGCGGAAGTGCTGTCGGCCGACGCATACAGCGCCTTCGAGGAAGCCGGCCGCAGCGGCGGCAATGTGCTGTCGGCGGAAACCGGCTTGCGCTTCCTGCAGGAAATACTGGCGATGGGCGGTTCGCGCCCGGCAATCGAGTCCTTCAAGGCTTTCCGCGGACGAGAACCGAGCATCGATGCGCTGCTGCGCCACAGCGGCATGACGGAAACGGCCCCGCAGGCGGCGCACTGACACTCGCCCGAACACGGACTATCCGCTAAACTGCAGCAGGCGCACGTGTTCGTGCGCCTGCTGTGTTTTTGGACGCGGACGATAGGGACGACGAGGACAATATGAAAAACCGGTCATGGCTGTTGATCTCGCTGCTGCTCGCAGCAGGTGCTGCGCACGCACAGCTGTATCGCTGGGTCGGCCCCGACGGCAAGATCACATACAGCGATACGCCGCCTCCTTCTTCCGCACGCCAGGTGGAAAAGAAGGATGTGCCTTCCGGTCCGTCCACCAGCGGCTTGCCTTACGAACTGGCGCAGGCAGTCAAGACCAGTCCGGTGACCTTGTACACC
>DATMTZ010000416.1:0-3912 GCA_035563975.1 Oxalicibacterium sp.
GCTTGCGCGGCCTTTTTTCATGGCGCTTTCCGCCGCTACGGCGCCCGCAGATAATCCACCAGCGCCTGTACCCGGCTATCCGGCGGCGGCGTCAGCAGGCTGACCACGATCATCGCGGCCATGCCGGCCGGTACGCCGAACACGCCGGCCGAAATCGGCGCGATATGGAACCACTGGTTGGCGGCCGAACCGCCCAGCGTCGGATGCGTGCAGACCATGTAGTAGACGCACACCGCAAAGCCGGTCACGATGCCGGCAATCGCGCCTTCCTGGTTGCCGCGTTTCCAGATCACGCCCAACGCCAGCACCGGAAACAGCGCGGAGGCGGCCAGCGAAAAGGCGGCGCCGACCAGCGACAGGATGTCGGCCGGTTTCAGCGAGGCAGCATAGGCGGCCAGCAGCGCCACCATCAGCAGCAGCAATTTGGAAATTGTCACGCGCTTCTGCTGCGATGCGCTGGGATCGACGGTCTTGAAGTAGATGTCATGCGACAGGGCGTTGGAGATGGTCAGCAGCAAGCCGTCGGCGGTGGACAGCGCGGCGGCCAGTCCGCCGGCCGCGATCAGGCCGGAAATCACATAGGGCAGGCCGGCGATTTCCGGCGTTGCCAGCACCACGACGTCGACATCCATCGAAATTTCCGCCAGCTGCACCACGCCGTCGAGATTGACGTCGGTGATGTTGACCAGCGGGTGCGCCTTGTCGATGCTTGCCCAGTAGCTGACCCAGTCCGGCAAGTGCGTGAAGCTGCTGCCGACCAGCGAATTGTAGATGTCGTACTTGACCAGCACCGCCAGCGCGGGAATCGTGATGTACAAGGCCATGATGAAGAACAGCGTCCAGAACACCGAGCTGCGCGTCTGCTGTACGCTTGAGGTCGTGTAATAACGCGCGAGAATGTGCGGCAGCGCCGCGGTGCCGAGCATCAGGCAGAACACCAGCGCCAGGAAGTTGTTGCGCTTGATGTCGGATTCGGCCTTGGTGTCGCCCGGAAAGGGCTCGGTCTGCGGCGTCGGCGGTTCGGCGCGCGCCAGGTTGCGGGCCCGCTCGCTGGTCCAGACGCGGCGCGCTTCTTCGGCGTCCTTCGGATAGGCCGACAGTTCGCGGCTGACCTGGCGGATGTCCAGCAGCGGCGCATTGCCGAGCTTCAGCGCTTCCAGATTGTTCTGGATTTCGGCGCGCCCGGTTTCCCACGACTGCGGCAGCGTGTCGATGCGTTCTTCCAGATCGGCGGCGCGCTGGCGGAAGATCGCGCGCACGTCGCGTTCCTTGGGATCGTCGATCAGCGCCTGCTCGCGCGCCGTTACCTGCGCGATCGCCGGGCCGTAGGCCAGCTGCGGAACCGGATTGTTCGTATGCTTGATCGACAGCCAGATCACCGGCGTCAGGTAGGCGATGATGATGATGATGTACTGCGCCACCTGCGTCCACGTGACCGCGCGCATGCCGCCGAGGAAGGAGCACACCAGGATGCTCGCCAGGCCGAGGAAGATGCCGACCGAGAAGTCGAGCCCGGTGAAGCGTGACGTGATCAGGCCGACGCCGTAGATCTGCGCGACGACATAAGTGAAGGAAACGATGATGGTGGCGGCAACTGCGGCCAGTCTCACCACGTTGCCGCCGTGGCGTCCGCTGTAGCGCGCGGCAAGATAGTCGGGGATGGTGTACTGGCCGAATTTGCGCAGAAAAGGGGCGATGAACAGGGCCACCAGACAGAAGCCGCCGCTCCAGCCGATCAGATAAGCCAGTCCGTCGAAGCCCCACAGATACAGCCCGCCCGCCAGGCTGATGAAGCTGGCTGCCGAAATCCAGTCCGCCGCCGTCGCCATGCCGTTGAAGAAGCCCGGCACGCGGCGGCCGGCGACATAGTATTCGGTCACGTCCGAGGTGCGGCTCAGCACGCCGATGCTGGCGTAGACCACGATGGTGGTGAACAGGAACACATAACCGATCCAGATGCGCGGGAAACCTTCGTGCTCGAGCACCACGACCGCGCATAGGAAGAAGATGAAGCCGGCGGTATACAGGCCGTAATAGCGGCACAGGCGGCGGAAGAAAGCCTTATTGTTCATGGTCCTTGCGCGCGTGGCCTTGGTCTAAGCGATGCATGCGCCATGCATAGATGCCGACGAGAGAGACGTAGATCAGCAGAATGCCTTGTGCCGCCATGTAGAAGGACAGCGGCCAGCCGAACAGCGAGACGTGATGCAGGTCGCGCGCAAAAAAAATTACACAGAAAGTCGCGATCAGCCAGATCGCCGACAGCCATGCGGTGAGCCGGCGCGCGTGCTGCCAATAGCCGGCGTGCGGCGCGAAGGTGGAATCGTCGGTCTTCATCATTCTGTCTCGTCGGAAAGTGCGGCCGGCTGCGCGCAGCGCAGCGTGACGCGGATCAGGCAGCCCGGATGCGTCGCGTCGGCCGCGTAAGGAGGATCGAGAATCTCGACCTCGGCATCGTGCTGCTGCGCGATCTCGCGCACGATCGCCAGGCCCAGTCCGCTGCCTTCCACATTGCTGCCGAGGATGCGATAGAAGCGCTCGAACACGTGCGCGCGTTCCGCCGGCGCGATGCCCGGCCCGGTATCCTCGACTTCCAGCCAGGCGAGCTCGCCGTGCATGTCCGTCCGCACGCGCACCGTCGCATGGCCGCCGGCCGGCGTGTAGTGCAGCGCATTGTCGATCAGGTTGTTCAGCAGCTCGCGCAGCATCACGCGGTCGCCGGCAACGATGACCGGATCGCGCGGCGGCTCGAAACCGAGATCGATCTTGCGATTGAACGAGGTTTGCACCCATTCCTGCACCACCTCGCGCGCCAGTGCCGACAGGTCGAGCGGCTGTAGCGTGCCGGCGGCGGGCACCTGGTTTTCGGCACGCGCCAGCATCAGCAACTGGTTGACGAGCCGCGTCGCCGATTTGGAACTGCGCGCAAGCTGTTCCAGCGACTTGTGCACTTCCTCCTGTTCGGTCTGGCGCAGCGCCAGTTCCGATTGCATGCGCATGCCGGCCAGCGGCGTCTTCAGCTGGTGTGCCGCATCCGCAATGAAGCGCTTCTGCATGCGGATGTTCTGCGACAGACGGTCCAGCATGTCGTTGAAGGAATCGACCAGCGGCAGGATTTCCTCCGGCACGTGGCCGGACGCGATCGGGCTGAGGTCGTCCGGCCGGCGCGCGTGGATGCGCTGCTGCAGCTCGGCCAGCGGGCGCAGGCCGCGCGTCAGTGCGAACCACACCAGCACCAGCGCGATCGGCAGGATGATGAATTCCGGCACGATCACGCCCTTGATGATCTGGTTGACGAGCTGCGTGCGCTTTTCCAGCGTCTCGCCGACCTGCACCAGCGCCAGCCGCGGTGCGCCGTCTTCCTGCGCGTCGAACGGCGTCTTGTGCAGGTCGACGTAGGTATAGGCGATGCGCACCTCGGTATTGCGCATCATGTCGTAGCGGAAGTGCGTGGTCCACGGCGCGGGCGCATCGGCATCTTCCGGCACCGGCATTCCCATGTCGCCGTCGATCACGGCGCCGCGCGCGTCGCGCACCTGGTAGTAGATGTTGTCGATGTCGTCGGCGCGCAGGATGTCGGCCGCCGGCACGTCGATGCGCGTGACCAGCCTGCCGTCGACTTCGCGTATCTGCTGCGCCAGTACCGCGACCTTGTCGTCGAGAATGCGGTCAAAGGGTTCGTTGGCGATCGATTTCGCGACCAGGTAGGTGATCGCGATGCTGACCGGCCACAGCAGCAGCAGCGGCACGAGCATCCAGTCGAGGATTTCACCGAATAGCGAACGCTGCGTGCGCGCCGGCGGCGGCGTTTCGAACACATAGGGCGCGGCGGCACCGGCCGGCAACTGCGCATCCAGCGGGTCGGTCTCGCGCGCCATGCGTCAGCCGGAGGTATTGGAGGAAGTGGTCGTC
>DATMTZ010000417.1:0-2205 GCA_035563975.1 Oxalicibacterium sp.
CGGCCTTCGACAGCGGTTTCGGCGGCTGTATCCTCGTGAAAGCTCATCTGGACCAGCCGGCGCTTGATGCGGTGTTGCGCAGGGGCTGCACTCGGCGATTCGCACGCCGATTTTCAGTGAGATCGGGTTTGATTTTGCTAAAATTGCGCGTTTTTTCGATCGGCGGCATTCTTCTTTCGCACTGCCGGATCGATGGCGTCCGCCATTGAGCGGGCGAATTCTTCACCTTGCCGGCCTTTCGGCTTTTTCTTGTAACCGGTCGTTTTTTCTACGGAGCGAACCGCGGTGGACTACACGCTGATTTCCTTTGTGGTGCTCTATCTGGCAGGCACGCTTGCGCTCGGCGTCTGGGCCGGAACGCGCATCAAGAACACCAGTGATTTCGCTGTGGCCGGCCGCAGCCTGCCGCTGATCATGGTCGTGACCACCACTTTTGCGACCTGGTTCGGCGCTGAAACGGTGATGGGCATTCCGGCGCGTTTCGTGCAGAGCGGATTGAACGGCATCGTCGAAGATCCTTTCGGCGCCGGCACCTGCCTGATCTTGGTCGGCCTGTTCTTTGCCGTGCGGCTGTACAAGCAAAACCTGCTGACCATCGGCGACTTCTACCGCCTGCGTTACGGCAAGGGCGTGGAGGTGTTCTGCTCAGTGGCGATCATCATCAGTTATCTCGGCTGGGTGGCGGCGCAGATCACCGCGCTGGGACTGGTGTTCAACGTACTGACCGGCGGCGCGATGTCGGAGACGATGGGCATGATCGTCGGTACGCTGGCCGTGCTGATCTATGTGGTGATCGGCGGTTTCCTTGCCGTGGCATGGACCGACTTCATCCAGATGATCGTGCTGGTGATCGGGCTATCGGTGATCGCGCTGTTCTCGGCTAATCTGGCCGGCGGCGCCGAGCATGTGTTCGCCTTTGCGCGCGACAAGGACTTGTGGAAATTCCTGCCCGAGCCTTCCTTCACCGAGATGGCCGGCTTCGTCGCCGCCGGTCTGACCATGATGCTGGGCAGCATTCCGCAGCAGGACGTGTTCCAGCGCGTGATGTCCGCCAAGGATGCCACCACCGCGCGCAACGGCGCCGTGATCGGCGGCGTCAGCTACATCCTGTTTGCCTTCGTGCCGATGTTCATCGTTGCTTCCGCCGTCGTGGTGATGGGATCGAGCGCGATGGACATGGTCAAGGATGATTATCAGCGCCTGCTGCCGACCTTCGTGCTGACACGCATGCCGCTGATCATGCAGATATTCTTCTTCGGCGCCTTGCTGTCCGCGATCAAGAGCACTTCCTCTGCAACCTTGCTGGCGCCGTCGACCAGCTTCGTCGAAAACATCCTGAAGAACCTGCGCCCGCGCATGAGCGATCGCGAGCAGCTGTTCGCGATGCGCGCGACGATCGTGATTTTTGCGGTGCTGGTGCTGACCTATGCCATCGCGATGCGCGGCACCTCGATCTACGACCTCGTGTCCGCCGCCTACCAGGTCACGCTGGTTGGCGCCTTCGTGCCGCTCGTCATGGGGATGTACTGGAAGCGCGCCACCACGCAGGGCGCGATTTTCTCGCTGTCGGCAGGCGTTTTCGTGTGGATCCTGTTCTTCCCGCAGCTGACGAACTGGGGCGAACATTTCCCCGGCCAGCTTGCGGGTCTGATCGCGGCTTTCGTCGGCCTGATCGGCGGGTCACTGATGCCGCAGCTCCTGCGCAATCGCCACGAGCCCAAGCATCCGGTGGAAGGCATGGTGGTTTGACCGGAATCATCCGGGAAAAGCCGCATTCTTGTGCAAAGACGAAGCCGCTGACCGCGTCCCGGCTGCGCGCAGCAAGCGCGTTTCCTCTGCGCCGCAGGCCGTGCACCTCGCACCGCCTGCGGTTTTTGTTTGGTTTTCGCCAACGGATTTCTCGCGCTTGCCTGCGTCTGCACTGCAGACTGTCCGTTGCGTCAGTTGCAAGCCCGCATCGCGCTACGTAAAACGGGCCGAAAGCCTTATAATTCAGGGTTTTGTACGATTTTTGCAGGAACAGCTATGCCGATTTACGCCTATCGCTGCGAAGCATGCGGCTTCGCCAAGGACGTGTTGCAAAAGATATCCGACCCCGTGCTGACCGACTGCCCGGCCTGCGGCAAATCCAGCTTCCGCAAGCAAGTGACGGCAGCGGGTTTCCAGTTGAAGGGCACGGGTTGGTACGTGACCGATTTTCGCGGC
>DATMTZ010000418.1:0-5745 GCA_035563975.1 Oxalicibacterium sp.
GTGCTTGGCCGGACTCGGCGGGATCATGGTTTCCACCGATGCGTCGGTGGTGAACAACTGCGCGCAATCGACCGGGTCGAATTCGTAGTGCTGCCCGCAGAAGTCGCAATCAATCGCCAGCCTGCCCAGTTCCGCCAGTGCCGAATCGATTTCGTCGCGGCCCAGCATCTTCAACATGTTGCCGACTTTCTCGCGTGAGCAGTTGCACTGGAAATGCGGCGGGTGCTGCGGATCGAAGACGCGGATCGTCTCTTCCCAGAACAAACGCCTCATCACGGTCTCGATATCGGTGGACAACAGTTCTTCCTGCTTCAGCGTCGACGCCAGCATCACGCTGCGATCCCATGCTTCCAGATCGGGGTTGGCGCCGCTCGGCGCAAGCCCGCCGTCGTGCGGCAGCTTTTGCAGCAGCAGGCCGCGCGACACCTTGTCGTCTGCCGCCAGCCACAACCTGGTATCCAGCTGTTCCGAACGCAGCATGTAGTTCTCGATCACGGTCGCAACCGATTCGCCGTCCAGCGGCACGATGCCTTGATAGGCTTGCTGTCCCGGCAGCTTGTCCTTTGGATCGAGTGTGATGACGAAACGGCCGTGGCCGTGTGTATTGACCAGCTGGCGCAGCGTCGCGTCGTCGGCGATGTCGACGTCCTCAGCGAGCTTGGCGGTGGCGCGCAGGTTCAGCTCGGAATCGCATTCCACCACCAGCAGGCGCACCGGGCCGTCGCCGTGGATCTGCATCACGATGGCGCCATTGAATTTCAGGTTTGCGGAAAGCAGCGCGGCAGCCGACAGCATTTCGCCGAGCATGGTTTTCACGGCAGCCGGGTAGTCGCGCCGTGCCTGCACCTGCCGCCATGTGTCCGACAGGTCGACCAGTTCGCCGCGCACGAACGCGTTTTCGAAGACGAACTTTTGCAGTGTGTCACTCATCATTATCCAATTCGTTTCAGGGTGTTCTTGAAGTCGCGGCTGCGCGCGACATAGCCGTCCGCGATGCGCGCCAGCCGCGCAATGTCTTCTTCAGTCAGCGTGCGCACCACGCGCGCCGGTGCGCCGACGATGAGCGAGTTGTCCGGAAATTCCTTGCCTTCGGTGACCAGCGCACCGGCGCCGACCAGGCAGTTCCTGCCGATCCTGGCGCCGTTCAGGATCACGGCCTGGATGCCGATCAGTGAACCTTCGCCGACGGTGCAGCCGTGCACCATCGCCTGGTGGCCGACGCTGACCTTGTCGCCCAGCGTGAGCGGAAAGCCGGGATCGGCATGCAGCACCGCGCCTTCCTGCAGATTGCAGTTCTTGCCGATGCGGATGTCTTCGTTGTCGCCGCGCACCGTCACGCCAAACCATACGCTGCTGTTTTCGTCGATCGTCACGCGCCCGATGACTGTCGCATTGTCCGCGATGTAAGCCGATGCGGCGATGCCGGGAGCATGCTCGCCCAATTGGTAGATAGCCATAATTTCAGTAAAATTGTCCGATCGGCGCCTCGGCGACCGACTGCAGTTCGCGATGCAGGACGCGGCGGCTTGCGCGTCGCGCAGTTCAATGTGCCCATATTGGGTCGACTTTGTTCATCCAAAGTCCTTGATCCGGGACAACATCATTGTCCCGCTTGCGCTGCCAAAAAGCCAAGCCGCTATTTTACGTTACTCACCATGTCGAGCATCCTTTCAGCGCCGCAATGCGCATGCGAACTCCGTTCTGCCGCGCGCGCGTGGGCGGTCGAAACCGATCCGCGCACCAAGGCCGAGGGCGTGATCGCGCTGGCAAGGGGGTGGCGCGCAGGCGATGTGCTCCTCGATCAGACGCAGCAGTTCTCTCAGGAAGACTTTGTGCCCGGGCGCCCGTCGCGCCCCGAGCTGATTTCGCCGAAATTGCTCAAGCACCGGTCGATGCGAACCGTGGAAGGGCGGTCCGCGCTGATCCATGCGTTGACCCACATCGAGTTCAATGCGATCAACCTGGCGCTGGACGCGATCTGGCGTTTCGCCGGCATGCCGCAGGATTACTACCTCGACTGGCTGCAGGTGGCGGCCGAAGAAGCGCTGCATTTTTCGCTGCTGGCGCAGCACCTCCAGACGCTCGGCTATTGCTACGGCGAATTCCCTGCGCACAACAGCCTGTGGGAAATGGCGGAAAAAACGCGGGGCGATATTCTTGCCCGCATGGCGCTGGTGCCGCGCACGCTGGAGGCGCGCGGGCTCGATGCATCGCCGCTGATGCGCGCCAAGCTGACGCAGGCGGGCGACCAGGCCGCGGCGGATATCCTCGACACCATCCTGCGCGACGAGATCGGGCACGTCGCGATCGGCAATCGCTGGTACAACTTCCTGTGCGAGCAGCGCGCGCTTGATCCGGTCTTGGCCTACGACGAGCTTGCAGCGCGCTACAAGGCGCCCGCGCCGCGCGGCCCGTTCAATCTGGAAGCGCGGCGCGCGGCCGGTTTCAACGAGGCGGAACTGGCCGCATTGCAGAAAGACCGGTTCTGAGCTGTTACAGATTGTTGCCGCACGGTGCGAGACAAGGGTGCAGAATGGTGATTCTGCTCATCCTTGGAGAACATCATGCAAAAGCATCGTTTGCTCGTTGCCATCACGGCTGCCTGTCTCGCGCTTGCCGGACTGAGCGCCTGCGAGAAAAAGACTGACGGCGGCCCTGCCGAAACCGCCGGCAAGGAAATCGACCAGGCGGCGGCGAAGACCAATGACAAGCTGCAGCAAGCGGGCGAGAAGATCAGCGAGGGCGCCGACAAGTTGACGAAGAAGATCGGCGAAAAGATGGAACAGGCCGGCGAAAAAATGCAGCAGGCAGCCGACCATGACAAGGGTGCCGACAAATAGCATCTCGCCGACGTTATCGTGCACCGCCGTAGCGGCGCGTGCCGCTCGTCGGCGGTAGAATGCGCGCTTTGCGCTCTCTACCGCCTTCTTCATGAAACCTTCCCGCTCGACCTTCATCACAGTACGCGGCCTGCGCTGCCACGTCCGCCACTGGGGCAGCGAGGATGCGCCGATCATCGTCATGCTGCACGGCTGGATGGACGTGTCGGCCTCGTTCCAGTTCCTGGTCGACGCATTTGCACACGAGTGGCACGTGATCGCACCAGACTGGCGCGGCTTCGGCCTCAGCGATGCCGCGCCGGGCGGCTATTGGTACCCGGACTACCTGGCGGACCTCGACGCGATTCTGGATTGCTACTCGCCGGATCGTGCTGTCTGCCTGCTCGGTCACAGCCTGGGTGCGAACGTCGCCGGCATTTATGCCGGCGTGCGGCCGGCGCGTGTGGCGAAGCTCATCGATATCGAGGGTTTCGGCATGCCGGTCACGCAACCGGCCGAAGCGCCTGCGCGTTATGGACAATGGCTGGATGCGCTGAAAGAGCCCGGCGGCTTGCGTCCCTATCCGACGCTGCGGGATGTTGCTGCACGGCTGCAGAAGACGAATCCGCGGCTCAGCGACGCGCGTGCGGCTTTTCTGGCGCAACATTGGGCGTCGCAAGACGAAGACGGCAGCTGGCGCATTCTTGCCGATCCACAGCACCGGCTGCCCAATCCGACGTTGTATCGCGTGGAGGAAGTGCTGGCGTGCTGGCGTGCGATCACGGCACCGGTATTGTGGATCGAGGCGCGCGACAGCGAGTTGACGGCGCGCCTGGATGCCGGGCAGGGCGCACGCGCCGAAATCGACCGCAGGATTGCATTCATTCCGAACGTCACCATATTGATGGTGGACGGCGCCGGCCATATGGTGCATCACGATCAGCCTGAAATTCTGGCAAGCGCCATCGAGACATTTCTCGCCGGATAAGCGGCGCTTTTTCGTACTTGCTTGTAACGCGCCGGTAACACGTTGCTGCAGCGTTGTGCCGTCTACGCGCGTACAATCATAGACATTGTTTTTTCACATTGGTGGCATGGTAAACGTCGATCTTCATTGTCATTCCCGAGTCTCCGACGGCACGCTCGCGCCGGCGGAACTGGCGGCGCGCGCCAAGGCCAATGGCGTCGACCTGTGGGCCATGACCGACCACGATGAAGTCGGCGGCATTGCCGAAGGGCGCGCGGCGGCATCTTCGCTGCACCTTCCCTTCGTGCCCGGCGTCGAGATTTCGATCACCTGGTCGGGACAGACGGTCCACATCGTCGGGCTTCGCATTGACGAGACCAATCGCGCGCTGACGGACGGCCTGGCCGCCATGCGCGGCGGCCGCGAACAGCGCGCGCGTGAAGTGGCAGAGCGGCTGGCGAAGATCGGTGTGCCGGACGCATTCGACGGCGCGCTGAAATATGTCGGCAATCCCGACCTGATTTCGCGCACGCATTTCGCCCGCTACATCATGGAACTCGGCCTTGGCAACAGCCTGCACGACGTGTTTGCCAACTATCTCGGCGAAGGCAAGCCGGGATATGTGCCGCATCGCTGGACCGGACTGCAGGATGCCGTCGAATGGATCCGTGGCGCCGGCGGCATTGCCGTGATCGCGCACCCGGGGCGCTACAAGTTCAGCGAGCTGCAATTCGACGCGCTGTTTCGCGAATTCAAGGAGCTCGGCGGCAGCGCAATCGAAGTGATCACCGGCAGCCATACCGTCGACCAGTACGACACCTACGCGAAGATCGCGAACAAGTACGGCTTTCTCGCATCGCGCGGTTCCGACTTTCACGGCCCCGGCGAGTCGCGGGTCGACCTCGGCGAATTGCCGGCGCTGCCGCCCAGCGTCACACCGGTCTGGCACGACTGGAATCTCGCGCATTGACGGGATCGTTCGAGTTTTTCTTACTTGAAATTATTCAATCCGGTCATACTTATCCGTCGCATCATCTCCTTGGAGGTTATTGAAGAATGAAACGGATTTTCCTGTTTGTGCTGACGAACATTGCGGTCATCGCGGTCATGTCGATCGTGCTGTCGATTCTCGGCGTCGACCGCTTCCTTACGCAGGCGGGATTGAACCTGCCGATGCTGCTGGTGTTTTCGCTGGTGGTCGGCTTCACCGGCTCGATCATTTCGCTGCTGATCAGCAAGCCGATGGCCAAGTGGTCGACCGGCGCGCATGTGATCGATGCGCCATCGTCCAGCACCGAGCTGTGGCTGGTCGATACGGTGCGCAAGCTGTCGGAACGCGCTGGTATCGCGATGCCGGAAGTGGCGGTCTATGAAGGCGAGCCGAACGCGTTCGCGACCGGCGCCTTCAAGAATTCGGCGCTGGTCGCGGTTTCGACCGGCCTGCTGCAGAACATGACCAAGGACGAGGTCGAAGCCGTGCTTGGCCACGAGATCGCGCACGTCGCCAACGGCGACATGGTGACGATGACGCTGGTGCAGGGCGTGGTGAACACCTTCGTCGTGTTCCTGTCGCGCGTGGTCGGCTATTTCGTCGATCGCGCGCTCTCGCGCGACAACAACAATAACGCGCCGGGCATCGGCTACATGGTGACGGTAATGGTCTGCCAGATCGTATTCGGCATCGCGGCGTCGATGATCGTGGCATGGTTTTCGCGCCATCGCGAATTTCGTGCCGATGCCGGTTCGGCCAAGCTGCTGGGCAGCCCGCAGCCGATGGTGAAGGCGCTGGCCCGCCTGGGCGGCATTGAACCGTCGAACCTGCCGCAGGCATTGGCGGCCTTCGGCATTCACGACAAGCCAGGTTTCCTTGCGCTGTTCTCGAGCCATCCGCCGATCGAGGAACGTATTGCCGCCTTGCGCAACATCCAGTAATTTGTATATTCAACCGAATGGCGGCGG
>DATMTZ010000419.1:0-5406 GCA_035563975.1 Oxalicibacterium sp.
CGGCGTTGATAAAACAGATACAGTACAAAGGCTTTCATGGTTCCGCATCTCGTCACGGCGCTCAACGGCCCCCTGCTCGATCTCGAGAAAAAAATGCTTGCCGCCACGCCGGCGATCGAGCGCTGGTTCCGGCTCGAGTGGCAGGAACACACGCCACCTTTCTATTGTTCAGTCGATTTGCGCAATGCCGGCTTCAAGCTGGCGCCGGTCGACACCAACCTGTTCCCGGGCGGCTTCAACAATCTGTCGCCGGAAATGCTGCCGCTGGCGGTGCAGGCGGCAATGGCCGCTATTGAAAAATATTGTCCGGATGCCAAGAACCTGCTGATGGTGCCGGAGGCGCATACGCGCAACACCTTCTACCTGCAGAACGTGGCGCGGCTGATGCAGATCTTCCGCCAGACCGGCCTCAACGTGCGGCTCGGTTCGCTGTCGCCTGAGGTCACGGGGCCGACGCCGATCGAACTGCCGGACGGCAGCACGCTGACGCTCGAGCCGCTGGAACGCTCGGCCAATGGCCGGCGCGTCGGCCTGAAGAATTTCGACCCATGCACCATCCTGCTGAACAACGACCTGTCGTCCGGCCTGCCCTCGATCCTGGAAAACATCAATGAGCAAAGCCTGCTGCCGCCGCTGCATGCCGGCTGGGCGGTGCGGCGCAAGACCAATCACTTTGCCGCTTACGACGAAGTGGTCAAGAAGTTCGCGAAGCTGGTCGACGTCGATCCGTGGATGCTGAATCCCTTCTTCGCCAAATGCGAAGGCGTCAATTTCAACGACCATATCGGCGAGGAAGCGCTGGCGGCGAGCGTCGATACGCTGCTGGCCAAGATGCGCAAGAAGTACCGTGAATACGGCATCAAGGAAAAGCCGTTCGTCATCGTGAAGGCGGATGCCGGCACTTACGGCATGGGCATCATGACCGTGCACGACGCCAGCGAAGTCAAGGAACTGAACCGCAAGCAGCGCAACAAGATGGCGGTGATCAAGGACGGTCTGGAAGTATCCGACGTGATGATCCAGGAAGGCGTGCCGACTTTTGAACACATCAACGATTCGGTGGCCGAGCCGGTGGTCTACATGATCGACCGCTACGTGGTGGGCGGCTTCTATCGCGTGCATGCGGATCGCGGCAACGATGAAAACTTGAACGCGCCGGGTGCGCATTTCGTGCCGCTGGCCTTTGCGCAGCAGCATGCCTTGCCGGATTACCAGGCCAAGCCGGGCACGGCGGCGCCGAACCGTTTCTACATGTATGGCGTGGTGGCGCGCATGGCCTTGCTGGCCGCCTCGCTGGAACTGGAAAAGACCGACCCTAATCCGGAAGTTTACTGAGTCCCAGATGTATTGAGGATCGGCGCGGCGCCGGTGAAAACGCCCGGTTGATGTCACAATGACGCCTTGCCGATTTCCCTTGCCGAGCTGTCGCCGATGCGACGGCATGCGGCGACCAGTCAGGACCATGCAATGAATCTCGCCTTCGTCTGCGATCCGCTCGCGCAGTTCAAGATTGTCAAGGACTCGACCTACGCCATGATGGCGGAGGCCGCGCGTCGCGGCCACACGGTGCACACGTTCCAGCACAAGGACATGGCATTCGAAGGCGGCCGCGTGGTGGCCAATGCCGCGCGTGTGACGCTGACCGGCGACCCCGACGACTGGTACCGGCTCGATGCGCCGCGCGCCTGCGCGCTGACCGAATTCGATGCGGTGCTCGAGCGCACCGACCCGCCTTTCGACATGGAATATGTATACGCGACCTATCTGCTGGAGCTGGCGCAGAAGCAGGGTGCGCGCGTCTTCAACAAGCCGGAAGCGATCCGCAGCTGCAACGAGAAGCTCGCCATTGCGCAATTCCCGCAATTCATCGCGCCGACGCTGGTCACCAGCGATGCGGCGCGCGTACGGGCCTTTCACGACGAGCATCGCGACATCATCGTCAAGCCGCTGGACGGCATGGGCGGCGCGGGCATTTTCCGCGTGAAGGAAGATGCGATGAATCTCGGTTCGATCATCGAACAGCTGTCGCACAACGGCAGCCGTACCATCATGGTGCAGCGCTACATCCCCGAGATTGCCGAAGGCGACAAGCGCATCCTGCTGATCGGTGGGCGCACCGTGCCGTACTGCCTGGCTCGCATTCCGCAGGGCAGCGAAATCCGCGGCAACCTCGCCGTGGGCGGCAAGGGCGTGGCGCGCGAAATTTCGGCGCGCGATCGTGAAATCGGCGACACGCTGGCGCCGATTCTTTTGAAACGCGGCTTGTTGCTGGTAGGATTGGACGCCATTGGCGACTACATGACCGAACTGAACGTGACCAGTCCGACCTGCTTCCAGGAGATCGCGCAGCAGACCGGTTTCGACGTTGCCGCAATGTTCGTCGATGCACTCGAACAGCATTGCGCGGCATGGAATGACGAATAGGGAAAAGGCAGGAAACAGTACGGCCGTCGCGTGTACATGACAGGCTGGCACGATTCAGGATCGCATACATCAAGGTTGGCATTCTCCTTCTGACACACGCGCCGCTGGGACAGGCTTTCATCTCGGCGGCCACACACGTGTTCCGCGCGCGTCCCGAGCGGCTGGAATCGATCGACGTCAATGCCGACCAGGACACCTGCGAAGTGGAGCGCCTGGCCAAGAACGCGATCAGGCAGATCGACGATGGTTCGGGCGTGCTGGTGATCACCGACGTGATGGGCGGTACGCCATCGAATTGCTCGGTGGGTTTGTGCGGCGTGGACAACGTGCAGGTGATTGCCGGAATCAGTTTGCCGATGCTGTTGCGTGCGATCACGTATCGCAACGACACATTGGATGTGGTGGTGGAAATGGCGCTTGCCGGTGGGCAGGGCGGCGCGGTCAGGGTGGACAACCGCGTCAGGCTGGCGTCGAATTGATGAACAAATAGCTATAAGAAAAAATGATCGAACAGGAAATTGAAATCATCAACAAGCTCGGGCTGCACGCGCGGGCTTCGGCCAAACTGACGCAGCTGGCCGCCAAATACAAAAGCGATGTGTGGATGACGCGCAACCAGCGCCGCGTCAATGCCAAATCCATCATGGGCGTGATGATGCTGGCCGCCGGCAAGGGTGCCAAGGTCACGCTGGAAACGAACGGCCCCGACGAAAGAGAATGTTTCGACGCGCTGGAAATGCTGATTCAGGATAAATTCGGCGAAGGCGAATAAGCAGGCCGGCTCGCTGCTTTTGCCGCGCGCGGGCGCCGCAGGCAACAGGCGGGCGCTCCACTGACAAAGGCTGTTTCCGATGACTTCATTCACGCTCCACGGCATTCCTGTTTCGCGCGGCATCGCAATCGGCCGCGCGCATCTGCTTGCGCCGGCGGCGCTCGACGTGCGGCATTACCTGATTGCCGCCGACCAGGTGGAGGCGGAAGTCACGCGCCTGCAATCGGCGATTGCGACCGTGCATACCGAACTGCAGGCGATCTGGAATACGCTGCCCAAGGACGCGCCGGCCGAGCTGGGCGCCTTCATCGACGTGCATGCGCTGATCCTGTCCGACCCCATGATTGCGGAGATGCCGCTCGACATCATTCGCTCGCGCCACTACAACGCCGAATGGGCGCTGGTCACGCAGATCGAAGAGCTTTCCTCGCAATTCGAGGAGATCGAGGATGCCTACCTGCGCGAGCGCAAGTCGGATATCGAGCAGGTCGGCGAACGGATATTGAAGGTGCTGACCGGCAGCGCCAGCCTGCTGTCCAAGGTGAACGGTGACGCGTCGGTCAGCATGATCGTGGTGGCGCACGATATTTCGCCGGCCGACATGCTGCAGTTCCGCGACCGTTCGTTCAATGGCTTTGTTACCGATGTCGGCGGACAGAACTCGCATACCGCGATTGTCGCGCGCAGCCTGGATATTCCCGCCACGGTCGGCATGTCTAATGCATCGGCGCTGATCGAGCAGGGCGACTGGGTCATCATCGACGGCGACGCCGGCGTGGTGGTGGTCGATCCGAATCCCGTCGTGCTGGAACAATACCGCGAGCTTCAGGTACGCCAGCTGCGCGAGCGCAAGAAGCTCGGCAAGCTGAAGAAGACGCCATCCGTCACGCTGGACGGTACGCCGGTGTCGCTGCTCGCCAATATCGAATTGCCGGACGATTGCGCGCACGCGATGGAAGTCGGCGCGCATGGCGTCGGCCTGTTCCGTTCCGAATTCCTGTTCATCGGCCGTGCCGCGCATCTCAGCAGGCTGCCATCGGAAGACGAGCAATTCGAAGCATACAAACAGGCAGTGGTTGCAATGAAAGGCCGGCCGGTCACCATCCGCACGCTCGACATCGGCGCGGACAAGCCGCTCGACGAGGACGAACAGACCTCGTTGAATCCGGCGCTCGGCCTGCGCGCGATCCGCTACTGCCTGAACGAGCCGCAAATGTTCATCACGCAGCTGCGCGCGATTCTGCGCGCGTCGGCCTACGGCCCGATCAAGCTGCTGATCCCGATGCTGGCGCATGCCTTCGAGATCGATCAGACGCTGGGGCTGATCGAGCAGGCCAAGACGCAATTGCGCGATGCCGGCATCAAATTCGATGCCGGCATCCAGGTCGGCGCGATGATCGAAATCCCGGCGGCCGCGCTGGCCTTGCCGATGTTCATCAAGCGGCTGGATTTCATGTCGATCGGCACTAACGATTTGATCCAGTACACGCTGGCGATCGATCGCGTTGATCACGAAGTCGCGCATCTGTACGACCCGTTGCACCCAGCGGTGCTGCATTTGCTGTCGCACACGTTCTCGATTTGTGCGAAGGCCGGCGTGCCGGTTTCGGTGTGCGGCGAAATGGCGGGCGACATCCGCTTGACGCGCCTGCTGCTCGGGCTAGGCTTACGTGAATTCTCCATGCATCCGTCGCAGCTGCCGGCGGTCAAGTATGAAATTCTCAACAGCGATCTGAGCGTATTGACCGCGAAGACGCGTCGTATCGTGCGCCTGTACGAGCCACACGCCATTGCGGAAGCGGTCGCGCAGCTGCGCCTGCTGTAACGCTACACCAGCCCGAACCAGCCGAGCAGCGCGCCGGCGGCCAGCAGCCACAGGATGTGAATGCGGGTTTTCAGGATCAGCAACATGGTGACGGCGGTCATCACCCATAGCGGCCAGTCGCGGGCGGCTTGGTCTGGGGTGCTGGCCAGGATCCAGCCAGTCGCGAGCACCAATCCCACCACCACCGGCGCCATACCCTGCTTGAAAGCGCGCACCGAGCGCAAGTGCTGATTGCGTTGCGCCCAACTGGTCGCCATGTAAGTCGCGATCGTGCTCGGCAGCAGCATGCTGGAAATTGTCAGCAGCGCCGCCAGCAATCCAGTCGTGACCGTGCCGGCGTTCAAGCCGATATTCCATCCCATCAGCGCAACGAACAGAATATTTG
>DATMTZ010000420.1:0-5451 GCA_035563975.1 Oxalicibacterium sp.
GGTGCCCGCCAGCGAACCGGTGGAGCGCCGCGAGCGGGAGGCGCGCGCGGCGGCATTCGACGACGACCGCGAACAGGAACGCGGCAACCATCGTTCAGTGCTGGTCATCGAGGATGACGAAAAATTCGCGCGCATCCTGTACGAGCTCGCGCACGAGATGCAATACCAGTGCGTGGTGGCGCTGGATGCGGAAGACGGGCTGCAACTGGCAGCCGCCTATCGGCCGGATGCCATCCTGCTCGACATGCAGCTGCCCGATCTGTCAGGCCTCAGCGTGCTGCAGCAGTTGAAGGAAAACTCGCTGACGCGCCATATCCCTGTGCACATCGTTTCCGCCTTCGATCGCAGCGATGCAGCCATGCATCTGGGTGCGATCGGTTACGCGGTCAAGCCGACCAGCCAGGACCAGCTGAAGGACGTGTTCCGCAAGCTGGGAGACAAGTTCACACAAAAGATCAAGCGCGTGCTGCTGGTCGAGGACGACGAACGCCAGCGCGACAGCGTGGTGCAGCTGATCGGCGACAACGACGTCGAGATTACTGCGGTCGAGCGCGGCGAGGAAGCGCTGCGCTTGCTGCGCACGACGATTTTCGATTGCATGGTGATCGACCTCAAGCTGCCCGACATGCAGGGCAGCGAACTGCTGCAGCGCATGTCGAACGAGGAAATCTGCTCGTTCCCGCCGGTGATCGTCTATACCGGCCGCAATCTCACGCGCGACGAGGAAGCGGAACTGCTCAAGTATTCGCGCTCCATCATCATCAAGGGCGCGCGTTCACCGGAACGCCTGCTGGATGAAGTCACGCTGTTCCTGCACAAGGTCGAAGCGGAATTGTCGAGCGAACGCCAGAGCATGCTGAAGACCGTACGCAATCGCGACCGCATCTTCGAAGGCCGTCGCATCCTGCTGGTGGACGACGATGTGCGCAACATCTTTGCGCTGACCAGCGTGCTTGAACAGAAGGGGCTGGAAGTCGAGGTCGCGCGCAACGGCTACGAAGCGATCGACAAGCTGAACGAAAACGGCGACGACATCGACCTGGTGCTGATGGACGTGATGATGCCGGGCATGGACGGACTGGAAGCGACCCGCCGCATCCGCGCCGACCAGCGCTTCGCCGAACTGCCGATCATCGCGATCACCGCCAAGGCGATGAAAGACGATCAGGAGCAATGCATGAAGGCGGGCGCCAACGACTACCTGGCCAAGCCGGTGCATCTGGACCGGCTGTACTCGCTGCTGCGCGTGTGGATGCCCAACATGGAACGTATCTGATGGCGCACAGCACCGCCAGCGTCGACATCGAGCTGCGCCTGTTGATGGAGGCGATCTACCTGAAGTACAGCTACGACTTTCGCGACTATGCGCTGACGTCGCAGAAGCGGCGCGTGCTGCATGCGCTGCGCCAGCTCAATTGCGCGACCATTTCCGCCCTGCAGGAAAAAGTGCTGCACGACCCCGGCATGTTCATGCAACTGCTGCAATACCTGACGGTTCCGGTCAGCCAGATGTTTCGCGACCCGCATTTTTTTCTGGCCTTGCGGCGCGAAGTCGTGCCCTTTCTGAAAACCTATCCGTCGCTGAAGATCTGGATTGCCGGCTGCAGCACCGGCGAGGAAGTGTATTCGATGGCGATCATGCTGAAGGAAGAGGATCTGCTGGATCGCAGCATCATCTATGCCACCGACATCAATCCGCAGTCGCTGGACAAGGCACGCAAGGGCGTCTTTTCGCTCGAGCATCTGAAAACCTATACCGCGAATTATCAGAAGGCCGGCGGCACGCAGGCGTTCTCGCACTACTACACCGCAGCCTACAATGCGGCGCTGTTCGACCGCTCGCTGATCGACAACGTGACCTTCGCCGACCACAGCCTTGCCACCGACAGCGTTTTTGCCGAAACACATCTGATCTGCTGCCGCAACGTGCTGATCTACTTCAACAAGAATTTGCAGGATCGCGCGCTCGGCCTGTTCCGCGATTCGCTGTGCCACCGCGGTTTTCTCGGACTGGGCAGCAAGGAAAGCCTGGATTTTTCCGAGCACGCGTCGGGCTTCGATCCTTTCATCAAGGGCGAACGGATCTTCCGCAAGGCGGCGTCATGAAAAAGACCGGACGAATCCCTGCTGCAACGCGCTGCGACGCGATCGTCATCGGCGCCTCCGCCGGCGGCATCGACGCGCTGCTGCAATTGCTGCCGGGTCTGCCGCCCGCATTCCGCGTTCCGATCGTGGTGGTGCTGCACCTCCCTGAGGAGCGCGACAGTCATCTTGCCGAAATCTTCAATCTTCGGCTGGCGCTGCCCGTGCGCGAAGCGATGGACAAGGAAGCCATCCGCCCCGGCACCGTCTATTTCGCCGCGCCGGGCTACCACCTCTCTATCGAATACGACCGCAGCTTTTCGCTGAGCTGCGAGCCGCCCTTGCATTATTCACGCCCTTCGATCGACATCCTGATGGAATCGGCTGCGGACGCGTACGGCAGTGCCGTGGCCGGCGTGCTGCTCACCGGCGCCAACGAAGACGGTGCGGCCGGGCTGTGCAAGATCCACGCATGCGGCGGCGTGACGATCGTGCAGGACCCGAAAGAAGCGCAGTCCGCCGTCATGCCGGATGCAGCACTTTCGCTGTTCGCGCCGGACCACGTATTGAAACTGAATGACATCCATGCCCTGCTTTTGACCCTGGACCGCAGCCATGCAAACTGAAGAACCCACCAAGCTGCTGATCGTCGACGATCTGCCTGAGAACCTGCGCGCGCTGCATGCGCTGATTCGCAAGGAAGACCGCGCGGTCTATGAGGCATCGTCCGGCGAACAGGCGCTGGCGCTGCTGCTGGAGCACGAGTTTGCACTGGCAATCCTGGACGTGCAGATGCCGGGCATGGACGGCTTTGAACTGGCGGAACTGATGCGCGGCACCGAAAAGACACGCCACATTCCCATCGTGTTCGTCAGCGCGGCCGGCAAGGAGTTGAACTATGCATTCAAGGGTTACGAGACCGGCGCCGTCGACTTTCTGCACAAGCCGCTCGACTACTACGCCGTGCAAAGCAAGGTCAACGTCTTCGTCGATCTGTACCGCCAGCGCAATGAAACGCGCCGCCAGCTGGCAGCGCTTGAAAGAAGCCGGCAGGAGCAGGAAATCCTGATGCGCGAACTGCACGTGACGCAGAAGCGCCTGCAGAACGCGGTGCACATGCGCGATGAATTCATGTCGATGGTCGCGCATGAGCTGCGCACGCCGCTGAACACGCTGTTCCTCGAAACGCAAATGCGCAAAATGCAGCTGGAACGCGGCAACATGGCCGCCTTCGGCGCCGAGCGCCTGGAAAAAATGGTGGCACGCGACGGCCGCCAGATTCAAAGCATGATCCGCCTGATCGACGACATGCTCGATGTCTCGCGCATGCGCAGCGGCAAGCTGTCGATCCGCCCGGCCTGGACCGAGTTGTCCGGCCTGCTGTCGCGGGTGGTCGGCGACCTGACGGCGCAGGCAGCCACGGCCGGCACCACGATCGCGCTGGTCGCGGACGAACCGGTGACCGGCATGTGGGACGAGTTCCGCATCGAACAGGTGATCGTGAACCTGCTGACCAATGCGATCCGCTACGGCAAGCAGAAGCCGGTCGAAGTGAGCCTGGTGACGACAACCAATAGTGCCCGCATCTACGTAAAGGACCAGGGCGACGGCATTTCGGTGGAGGACCAGGCGCGCATTTTCGAGCCGTTCGAACGCGGCACCAACGGCAATGCCGCAAGCGGCCTCGGCCTCGGCCTGTATATTTCGCGCCAGCTGGTGGAAGCGCATCAGGGCACGATCAGCGTGCAAAGCCATCCGGGCAATGGCACGGTTTTTACCGTCACCCTGCCGCTGTCGCCGGAACATCATGAAGCACCGGAAGCCTGACGGCGCGCAGGGGCGGAACTTAGCAACACGGCGACTTTCCTAACAGTTTTCCACTTTCCGTATCGCCATGGCCATGAATCATGTTTACGCCGCCGTCGAGCCGGCCCGCACCGAAGTCGATGCGCTGCGGGGAGCGACCATAATCGAATTCGGTGCGCCGTGGTGCCCGCATTGCATCGGCGCGCAACCGCTGCTCGCCAAGGCCTTCGCGCATCATCCAGGTTTGCGCCATATCAAGATCGAGGACGGCCCGGGCCGCCGCCTCGGCCGTTCGTTCCGCGTCAAGCTGTGGCCGACGCTGATTTTCTTTCGCGACGGCGTGGAAGTGTCGCGCCTGGTTCGTCCGGCCGAGGTGAACGACATCGCGCGCGAAATGGCCGCGCTCGACGCCAGCTGAGGTTTCGTCTTGACGAGGACGCGGCCGCCGCATCGGGATTACAATCCGCTCTCATTCCTGCTTCGCCCGCCTGAAGAATTCTCATGACCGCTTCCAACGATCCGTCGTCCTCGCCGCTCGGCAAACCCTCGGCTTACCTCAGCCAGTACGAGCCGTCGCTGCTGTTTTCGATTCCGCGCCAGGACAAGCGCGACGAACTCGGCCTGCGCGGCACGCTGCCCTTCTTCGGCATGGATATCTGGAATGCCTACGAGCTGTCGTGGCTGAACCTGCGCGGCAAGCCGCAGGTGGCGCTGGCGCGCTTCATGGTGCCGGCCGATACGCCGAACATCATCGAATCGAAATCGCTGAAGCTGTACCTGAACTCGTTCAACCAGACCCGGCTCGGCGGCCCGGAGGCGCTGCTCGAACTGCTACGCGCGGATCTGTCCGCGGGCTTCGGCGCGCCGATCCAGATCACGCTGACCGCGCCGGATGCCTTCGGCAAGGTGACGATGGGCGAACTGGAAGGCATGTCGCTGGACCGGCTCGACATCGAAGTCGACCGCTACGTGCCGGACGCATCGGTATTGCGCGCGAACCACGAGGAAGCGCCGATCGAGGAAACGCTGGTGTCGCACCTGCTGAAATCAAACTGCCTGGTGACCGGCCAGCCGGACTGGGCCAGCCTGCAGATCCGCTACGCCGGCGCGCCGATCGACCACGAAGGCCTGCTGCGCTACGTGATCGGCTTCCGCGAACACAACGAATTCCACGAACAGTGCGTCGAGCGCATCTTCATGGACATCCTGAGACAATGCAAACCGCAAAAGTTGTCGGTGTATGCGCGCTACACGCGGCGCGGCGGACTCGACATCAATCCATGGCGCAGCAATTACAGCACGGCCCAGCCGCCGGCCAATACGCGCGGCGCGCGGCAGTAAGGTGCGGTAGCCCACGCAGTACGCGCGTTGGCTGTCAGCCAGATCGAACTTCGCGCGTGCGCCGGAGTCCGAATCTGCGCGGTGCAAGGATGCCAATAAAGCGTGAAACCTATTTAACAAAGCGCGTCCATTGCACAACAGTCGGAGCGGACAGTGACCCTGCGCCTGTCCGTTTCAGGCCTTATCCGAAAAAAATAAGCCTATAATCCCCGCAGAATCCTT
>DATMTZ010000421.1:0-5500 GCA_035563975.1 Oxalicibacterium sp.
CCGCATGCCGGTGCGTTTTTTTTGTCCGGCCAGCAGTGCCCTGTCAGTCGCGATCGCGTCGAGCGGAATATCGTGCGGACCGATCTCGAAGCGCGTCTCCCCGATCGCATAGGCCACGCCGATCGCATAAGGGCGCGGTGCCTGCGCCAGCGTGCGGTCGTAGAAGCCGCCGCCATAGCCGAGACGGAAGCGTGCGGAATTGAAGCCAACGCACGGAATAATCAGCGCTTGCGGCTGCACGGCGTCCCGCGCGACAGCCGGCACGCCCGCGCCGAAACGGTCGCGCACAATGGTTTCACCGGGTCTCCATGGCAAAAACTGCAGCGGCTGGCCGGCGGTGGCTGCCGGCAGCGCGAGCTGCACGCCGCGCACGGCGAGCTCCGCATACAGCGCATGCAGATCCGGCTCGCCGCGCATCGGCCAGTAAACCCCCAGGGTCTGCACGCCGCTTTCCTGCCACCAGCCGAGAATCTTTGCCGCAATGGCGTTGTCCAAGGATGCACGTTGCCCGGCCGGCAAGGCCTTGCGGGCTGCGAGCAATTCCTGGCGCAGTTCAGTCTTGTTTTGCATGGTTGTGGGGCGCAATTCAGCGGGAATCGCGTGCTATTCTTGTTGTCATTATCGATTGCGCCTTGCGGCGACGATCGGCTCGTCCAACAGTATAAGCAAGGGCTTCTACAATTCATGTTTTTCAATAAATTTTTCGCGCGTGCAGCCTGCATCGTCGCGAGCGCAGCTTTTTTTCTGCCGGTCGCGCATGCACAGAAGCGACCCGCAAGCTTCATCAGCGACGATGCCGCATTCCAGGCGCTGCGCGACGCTTCGCGGCGCGGCGACGCGGTGGCGGCAGACGGCATCGCGGCAACGCTGGGCAGCTATCCGATCCCATCCTATGTCGATTACTTCCGCCTGAAGCCGCGCCTGCGCGATGCGACATCGCAGGATGTGCAGGCTTTTCTGTCGCGCTACGCGGGCACCGCGATTGCCGACCGTCTGCGCAACGACTGGCTGCTTGAACTCGGCCGCCGCCGCGACTGGGCCGCGTTTGACGAGCAATATCCGCTGTTCGTGCTGAATGACGATACCCAGGTGAAATGCTATGCCCTGATGTCCAAGGCGAGCAGGGGCATCAAGGTCGCGGCCGATGCACGCGCTTTGTTGAACGTGCCGCGCGATACCGGCGACGGCTGCATCGCGCTGGTCGCGCAACTTCTGGAAAACGGGCAGTTCGACAGCAGCGATGTGTGGGTCCAGGTCCGGCGCGCAGCCGAGACCGGTTCCAGCGATTATGTGCGGCGTTTTTCCGCGCTGGCCGATGTCGACGACAAGTTGCTGGTCGCTGCAATGGAAAATCCGGCCAAGGTCTTGAAACGCGGTGCCGGTTTCCGCCGCGTGCGGCACGAGGTATATGTGGTCGCGCTGGGACGCCTTGCCAGAACCGACTGGATGCAGGCGGCGGATCTGCTGTCGCACAACACGCTGCTGCTGAACAAGAAGCAGGAAACCCTGGGCTGGGCGCAGATCGCCTTGCCGGCTTCGCGCAGCGGCGCGCCGCAAGCCTTCGAATACTGGCGCAAGGCGGGCGACGTGCCCTTGACGACCGAGGGCTACCAATGGCGTGCGCGTGCTGCGCTGCGCGCTGGCGACTGGAAGCAGCTGCGGCGCGATATCGAAGCGATGCCAGCCACTTTACAGGATGATTCTGCATGGATGTACTGGATGGCGCGCGCATTGCGTGAGACCGGTCAGACGGAAGAGGCAAATGCGCGTTTCCGCCTGCTGGCGCCGCAGGCCAGCTTCTACGGCCAGCTGTCGACCGAAGAGCTGGGCCAGCCGATCACGATTCCGCCGCGCGCGGCACCGCCCACCGCGGAAGAAATGCTGCCGATGGCGCGCAACGATGGTTTCCGCCGCGCGCTGAAGTTCTTCGAACTCGGCATGCGACCGGAAGGCTATCGCGAATGGAACTGGGAATTGCGCGGCATGAGCGATCGCCAGTTACTGGCCGCAGCCGAGTTCGCACGCCAGCAGGATGTGCTGGACCGCATGGTCAGCACATCGGATCGCACCAGGAGCGAATTCGACTATACGCAGCGCTTCCCGTCGCCGCATCGCGAACAGATGCAGATTGCGACGCAGCGTACCGGCCTGGAGATGGCCTGGGTGTATGGTCTGATCCGGCAGGAATCGCGCTTCATTCACGATGCGCGCTCGCAGGTTGGTGCATCCGGCTTGATGCAATTGATGCCGGGCACCGCGCGCTACGTCGCGAAGAAGATCGGGCTGAGCGGCTTTACGCCCTCGCAAGTCAACGATGTGGAAACGAATCTGCTGCTCGGCACCAGTTATCTCGGCATGGCGCTGAACAATCTCGACGGTTCCGAAGTGCTGGCGACTGCGGCTTACAACGCCGGCCCGCGCCGCGCGGTTGCATGGCGGGCGACGCTGGCCGAACCGATGGAAGGCGCGATGTTCGCCGAGCTGATTCCGTTCACCGAGACGCGCGACTATGTGAAAAAGGTGATGTCGAACGCGACCTACTACGCCGCGCTGTTCGAGAACAAGCCGCAATCGCTGAAGGCGCGCCTGGGAACCGTCGCGCCACACGCGCCGGAGGCGATCGATTTGCCGTAGCGGATATTTCGCTGCATGATGCAGGGATCATTGCGCGCGGAAGAAGCACACAGTCATGATAGACCTGAGCATGCAAGCCACCGAACTCGATCCCGCCCTGTCGCAGACACTGGAAGACTGCCAGAACGGCGGCCTGAAGCTGGTCATCGGCAACAAGAACTATTCGTCTTGGTCGATGCGCGCGTGGGTGGCAATGCGCGCCTTCAATATCCCGTTTCAGGAAATCCGCATTCTGCTCGACCGCGCCGATACCTCGCGGCAGATCGTGCACTATGCACCGGCCGGCCGCGTGCCGATCCTGCTTGCGGCCGACACGGTGGTATGGGACTCGCTCGCGATCTGTGAATACCTGGCCGAGCAGTTCCCCGAAAAGAACATGTGGCCGCAAGACGTCGCGGCGCGCGCCGAGGCGCGTGCAATCTGCGCAGAAATGCATTGCGGCTTTACCGGCGTGCGCTCGGCGATGTGGATGAACATCAAGGCGCGCTTTCCCGGCAAGGGGCGCACGGTGGATGCGCAGGCCGATATCGGCCGCATCAGCGAGATCTGGGAAAACTGCCTGTCGCAATCCGGTCCGGACGATTTCCTATACGGAGATTTTTCGATCGCCGATGCCTACTTCGCGCCGGTGGTCATGCGTTTCCGCACTTATGACGTGGCGCTGGGGCCGGCGCTCGATGCGTATGTCGAACGCGTCGCCGCGCATCCTGCCGTAGAGCAATGGATCAACGGTGCGCTGGCCGAAACCGAAACCATCGCAAAATACGATGTGTACCCTGATTGATACCAACTGGATCGATGCGTGACATGAAGACTTACGTCGTCGGCGGCGCCGTGCGCGATGCGTTGCTGGGCGTGCCGGTCAAGGATCGCGATCACGTGGTGGTCGGCGCCACGCCGGAACAGATGGTGGCGCAAGGCTACACGCCGGTTGGCAAGGACTTTCCGGTCTTTCTGCATCCCGTCACGCACGAGGAATATGCGCTGGCGCGCACCGAACGCAAGACAGCGCCTGGCTACAAGGGTTTCGTCTTCCACGCCGATGCAGAGGTGACGCTGGAGCAGGACCTGGTCCGGCGCGACCTGACCATCAACGCGATGGCGCTGGACGAAGCCGGCAATGTCGTCGATCCCTTCGGCGGCCGCGCCGATCTCGAACAGCGCATCTTTCGCCATGTGTCGCCGGCATTTGGCGAAGACCCGGTGCGCATCCTGCGCGTGGCGCGCTTCGCCGCGCGCTTCCCTCAATTCCGCGTGGCGGACGACACCAACGAATTGATGCGCCGCATGGTGGAAGCCGGCGAAGTCGATGCGCTGGTGCCCGAGCGCGTATGGCAGGAACTGGCGCGCGGCTTGATGGAAGACAGACCTTCAAGGATGTTCGAAGTACTGCGCGCCTGCGGTGCGTTGCGACGTATCCTGCCGGAACTCGATGCACTGTGGGGCGTGCCGCAGCCGGAAAAGCATCATCCGGAGATCGATACCGGCGTGCACGTGATGATGGTGATCGACTATGCGGCGCAGCTGCAGGCCAGCCTGCCGATACGCTGTGCTGCGCTGTTCCATGACCTGGGAAAAGGCGTCACGCGCCCCGACCAATGGCCGAAACATCACGGCCATGAAATGCACAGCGAGCAACTGGTCGAGGCGGTATGCAAGCGGCTGAAAATCCCGAACGAATGCCGCGACCTCGCGTTGATGACCGCGCGCGAGCACGGCAACATCGGCCGTGCGTTCGAATTGCGCGCACGCACCATCATCCTGTTGTTCGAGCGCTGCGATGCCTTCCGCAAGCCGCAGCGCTTCGTCGACATGCTGACGGCCTCGGAGTGCGACCATCGCGGCCGCACCGGTTTCGAACAGCGGCCGTTTCCGCAAAAGGCCTATCTGCACAAGCTGCTGCAATCGGTGCAGACGGTCAATGGCGGGGAAGTGGCGGAATTGACGCGACAGCGTTATCCGGAGCAGCCGGAGCGCATACCGGAAGCGATACGCAATGCGCGCATTCATGCCATCGCCGACCAGGTCGAGGCGGAACGCGCGGCGCAGTGAACGTGGCGGAAACCGGCGCTCAGGTCATCGGCACGTAGCGGCGATTTGCCAGCGCATAAGCGCGCAGCTCGGCGCGCGTGACGAGTCCATCCCGGTTCGCATCGATCTTTTCGAAATGCAGCACCACCTTGATCATGCCGGCGGCTTGCGCCTGCGATTTGGTCAGCGCCTGCGGCGCATCTTGTTGTGGTGGCGTGTGCGGGGCGGTGCGCGCGTTGCAGATGCCTGTTCCCGCCAGTTGCGCGAACACCAGTGCGGCGATCGCGACGAATGTGCTTTTCATGTGCTGCTCCCTTGGCGAACCGTCATTAAAAAACGCGGCGCTGCCAGCAGCCACGGCATTTACGCTTTGTTACAGTCCGCGTTCAGAACTTCGGGATATGCAGCGTCTTGCTGATCATCAGCGTGCCGGACAGCACGAACAGCAGCGCCAGCGGATGCAGCAGCCAGGGACCGATGTTCCAGGCGCCGCCGTACAGCGCGTCGCCGACGCGTCCCTGCCAGGCGAGCAAGGCCAGGATGCCGGTCAAGACCACGCTGGTCGGAATCGGCGTACCTTCAAAATAAGCTACCTTGTTGCTGCCCTCGGACAGGCTTTCCGCCGTGACGTTGTAGCGCGCCAGCCGGCTGACGCCGCAGCAGACGAAGTACACCAGCGCCGCGCAGTCCCAGCCACCGCTCATTCCGGCGGCAAAGGCCAGCGCCGCAGGCGCGAGGCCGAAGGAAATCACGTCGGCCAGCGAATCGAGCTCGCGGCCCAGCGGCGAATGCTGGTTGCGCCAGCGCGCGATGCGGCCGTCCAGCACGTCGAAGA
>DATMTZ010000422.1:0-5691 GCA_035563975.1 Oxalicibacterium sp.
GGCGCCCGCGCCCGCGATCCGTGCCGCGCAGGCTTACACCGCGTGGCTGCAAAGCATGCAGCTGCAGGGCGACGGCGCCACGCTGGCGCGCATCATTGCGCGCATCCTGCTGCAGGTGCTGGTGAATTGCGCGATGACGGCGGCGGCCTTCGTCGCGGCGATCTACCTGGTCGGCGTCGCGGAACGCTCGTTCGCGCTGCCGGACATGGATGAAACGACGCAAAAGAGCATTGTGTTCGGCGGTGCATTGCTGATCTCGCTGCCTTTCCTGATCGCTGCCTATCGCAAGCTGAAGGCGCTGGCGCTGCTGCTGGCCGAGATGGTGATGGCGCAGCAGGTGCCGCTGATACAACGCGCCTTCGCTGAAATCATTCCGCTGGTGTCGATCGCACTGATCATGCTGCTGATCGGCTCGTTCAGCCGCTCCATCCTGCCGCCGATGGTCGTCCTGCTGTCGCTGCTGCTTGCCGCTGCGCTGGTGACATTGGCGCTGTGGCGTCCCTTCGTCAGGTTGCATACGCGCTTGCAAGTCGCCCTGTTCGATACGCTGAACGAGAAGGCGGACGAAAAAGCCTGACGCGCCGGCGCGTGCGGGCGATCCGTTAAAATGCGCGTTCTCCTTTTCTCTTTTTCCGCACAGTCATGACGCAAGATGAAATGAAACAGGCAGTCGCCCGCGCTGCCATCGAATATGTGGTGGATGGCGAAATCATTGGCGTCGGCACCGGTTCCACCGCCAACTTCTTCATCGACGAGCTGGGCAAGATCAAGGATCGCATCAAGGGCGCAGTCGCTTCTTCCGAGGCAACGGCGCAGCGCCTGCAGTCGCACGGCATCAAAGTTTACGACCTGAACGATGTCGCGGCCATGTCGGTCTATATCGACGGCGCCGATGAAATTACGAAAAGCGGTGCCATGATCAAGGGCGGCGGCGCAGCGCTGACGCGGGAAAAGATCGTGGCATCGGTTGCCGCGAAATTCGTCTGCATCGCGGACGGCTCCAAGCTGGTCGATACGCTCGGCAAGTTTCCGTTGCCCGTGGAAGTGATCCCGATGGCGCAGGCCGCGGTCGCGCGCCGCCTGGCGGCGCTGGGCGGCGAACCGCGCTTGCGCGTGAAAGACGGCAAGGCGGTGCTCACCGACAACGGCTGTTACATCATCGACGTGCACGGCTTGCAGATCGCCGCTCCCGCGGAGCTGGAAGCGCAGATCAACGATATCGTCGGCGTGGTGACGGTCGGCCTGTTCGCCCGCCGCGGCGCCGACATCGGCTTGCTGGGAACTGCCGAGGGCGTGCAGCGGCTGAGCTTCCGATAGCGGTTCATTACAGCGGGGAATTGCCATGAACGAGGACGAACGCGCAATACGCGAACTGATCGATACGTGGATGCGGGCCAGCATCGCGGGCGACGTGGAAACCGTGCTGTCGCTGATGACCGATGACGTCGTATTCATGACGCCCGGAAAGCCGCCGTTCGGCAAGCGGGAATTTGCCGCAACCTCGGAAGGCATGCGTACGCTGAAGCTGGCGGGCGACGCGCGCATCGAGGAGTGCCGGATCATCGGCGAGTGGGCGTATCTGCGCAACTACCTGAAGATGACGATCACGCCGGAAGGCGGTGCAACGGTCCGGCGTTCCGGCCATACGCTGACCATCCTGCGCAAGGAAGCGGATGGAAAGTGGCGGCTTGCCCGCGATGCCAATCTGCTGACCGAGGACCCGCCGGCGCAGGCGTGAAGAGGACGACGAGAGGTGTGGATCAATAAAAAAGACCGGCGCAAACCGGTCTTTTTTGTTTTGGCCGCCGTCAGCGTGGACCGTCGCTGATCTCGCGCGCCATCCGGTCCAGGCGATCGTAATAATCGCGCGTACCGATGTCGCCCTGATTGCGTTGTCTGGAAGGAATCAGGAATTCGATGTCCGGCGCGATATCGTCGTCGATTTCGGCGTCTTCGTCGTTACCCCAAGTGCGGTTCATGTGCGTTCTCCTGCAGAAGCCCTCATTTTACGCCGGGGGTCAGCATGGTGCCAAGCGCATCGCAAGTTCAACCCAGCGAATCCGGCACTTCGCCGCTACCCGGCAGCTTGGACGCGATCACGTCGAGCCGTTCGATGGTTGGTGCCTGCGCCAGCAGATCGCCGCCCATCTTGCCCAGGTTCATCGCAATTTCTCCGCTGAGATGCGCCTGCCGGCCGGCCTCGTTCTCGAAGGCATCGAAGATGCCGAAGCTGCGTTCGTCCAGCTTCAGGGCGAACCAGGCCGGCGTCTCCGGTTCGCCCAATGCATACGGCAGCTGCGCGCGCAAAAACTCTTCCAGTTCCTTTTCCTTGCCGGGCTTGGCTTCGAGGCGGACTTGCAATGCGACATTGACCATGATGCGCTCCTTGTGAAAGAGACACACATGCCGGACGGCATGCATGGACAGCAACAGGAAAGAGTTTTTGATTCTAGTACGGATTGATTCGGCGCGATGTCGGAAAGACCGCACCACGGCTCGCGCCAATACGTAATTCAGCGCGGTTTGTTACGGAGGCCGTACCAGATGCCGACGACGACCGGGATGCCGAGCGTAACGGCGGATATCTGGTCCCATACGCCATCGCCCAGCAGGGCGGACAGCAAGCCGATCACGGTGAGGGTGCCCAATACAATCGGCGCGCCCCACAGGCGTTTGAACGGTGCTTTCATCGGGTTTCTCCGGCGCTTGTGCGCACCGCAGCTGCGGGCTGCGCATCCGGTGCCGAGTCGATCGTATCTGCATGACGCACCGATGCATCGCGACGTTTACGCTTGAACCACAGGTACAGGCCGCTGCCGAGCACGATGATGGTTGCGATATCCAGCAAGGCCCACAGGATCTGCATAGCCGTGCCGCCATAGTCGCCGAAGTGCAGCGGTTGCGACACCAGCAGCGCCGTCACGTACCACGGCGGGCTGCGGCTGTCGGTAACCTTGGTGGTTTGCGCATCGACCAACACCGGTTTCAGCAAGCGCGTGGTAGCGGGCGTATTGCCGCGCATGAAAACCGCGTAATGATGCGGACTGGAAAACGAGGTGCCGGGAAAGGCGATGAACTTGACCGCCATGTGCGGCTCCATCGCGTAGGCCGCGTCGACCGATTGCTGCAGCGAGCCGAACTTGTCCGGCAGCGGCAGGCCTTTGTACGGCGCCAGCATCTCGCTGACTTCGTCGTGCTGCCACAGGCTGATGATCGGATCGGCGAGGGTGTTGATGATGCCCGTCAAGGTCACGACCGACGCCCAGACCAGCGTGACGATGCCCAGCAGATTGTGCAGATCCAGCCATTTGACGCGCGGCGAATTGTCGCGGCGCACCGTGCCGAAATCCAGCTTTTGCATGAAGGGCGCGTACAGGATGACCCCAGAGACGATGGCGACCGCCAGCAGCAGACCCATGAAGCCAAGGAATAGCGTTCCCGGTAGGCCGGCAAACAGGTCGACGTGCAGTTTGAACATCACGTACAGGAAACCTTCATCGAGCTTGGGCTGCGCCAGCACTTCACCGGTGCGCGCGTCGATGGCGACCTGCTTCAGGTCTTCTTCCGAAGTTGGCGTCGTGCTCATCGTGACGAACCAGATGCGGTCGTCGTCTTCTTCCTGCGACGCGAACATGGGATTCTTGGCGGGGAACTGTCCCTTCGCGATTTCCATCACGCGGTCCAGGCTGATGCGCGGCGTGTCGGCCGGCAGTTCCGGCGCTTCCACCGCCTGTCCGGTCAGGTGCTCGATCTGGTGATGGAAGATCAGCGGCAAGCCGGTCAGGCACAGCAGCAGCATGAACGCCGTGCAGATCAGGCTGCTCCATTTATGTATCCACGCCCATTGGCGGAGGCGGTGCGCTTTCATGCAGAATTCCGTTCGTCAATCAAAAATGTTAACGCGAATAATTCCTATTTGCAATCAGATTATATAGAATGAGCGCTTTCTCCATTCACAGAAAGCCGAACCGATCATGTCTTCCCGATCTTCCCGATACTTGCGACGCTCTCCCATCGCGATTGCCGCTTTGCTCGTCGTCAGCGGCGCTTATGCACAGGTTGCCGAAACACCCGCCGTAATGCCGGAGCAAACCTTGGGCGCGATCACGGTCAATGCGTCGGCAGACGCATCGGCGGAAGGCTTGTCCGCGCCTTATGCCGGCGGCCAGGTCGCGCGCGGCGGCAAGATCGGCATCCTCGGCACGCAGGACAATATGGACGTGCCGTTCAATATCACCAGTTATACGAATCAACTGATCCAGGATCAGCAGGCGCGCACGATTGGCGACGTGCTGAAGAATGACCCGTCGGTGCGTGTGGCGCGCGGCTTCGGCAACTTCCAGGAGTCTTATTTCATTCGCGGCTTCATCCTCGCTTCGGATGAAATTGCCTACAACGGGCTCTACAGCATTCTGCCGCGTCAATCGATTGCGACCGAACTGATCGAACGTGTGGAAGTGCTGCGCGGCGCAAGCACTTTCCTGACCGGCGCGGCGCCGGGCGGTGGTGGCATCGGCGGAACGATCAACCTGTTGCCGAAACGCGCGCCGAACCAGCCGCTTACGCAAGTATCGGTCAGCGGCGGCACCGGCGGTCAGAAGCGCGTGTCGGCCGACATCGCGCGACGCTTCGGTCCTGACGGCAGCACTGGCATCCGTGTCAATGCCGTGCATGGAGAAGGCGGAACCGGCGTCGACCGCGAGGAAAGCAAGATCGACGTATTGTCGGTCGGCGCCGATTGGCGCAGCCGCGATGTTCGTTTGTCGGCCGATGTGGGATACCAGAACAATAAGTTGAAAAAATCGAGAACGAGCGTTGCCTTGGGTACAGGCGTAACTTCCGTTCCCGATGTGCCCGATAATCAGTCAAATTGGGCGCAAGACTGGACACATTCTTACGAGCGTGACTTGTTTGGCACATTCCGCGGCGAATACGACATCAATTCGACGTGGACCGCCTGGGCGGCATTTGGCGCACGCCGTACTAAGGAGTCCAATGTTCTGGACAACATCACGGTGAACAATAACGCGGGTGATGCAAGCGCATTCCGCTTTGATAACAATCGAGACGATACGGTGCGCAGCGGTGAAATCGGCTTGCGTGGAAAACTTCGTACCGGCTCTGTCAGCCATACCGTCGTTGGCTCAGCATCGTCATATAGCTTGAGTTCCAAAAACGCATTTGCATTTGGCGGGTTTTACAGCACGAATCTCTATAACCCGACATTTGTTCCAGAACCTGTAATCAGTACACCAACCGGCGGCGATCTGAACAATCCGCTCGTTACCTCAAGCAATAAATTCACCAGTTATGCCGTCGGCGACACCATGGGGTTTGCACAAGACAAGGTGCTGGTGACCGTTGGTGCGCGATATCAGGAACTCGATCTGAAGTCCTACAACTTTCAGACGGGAGCATTGAATGAAGGTGGTAGCTATAACGCATCGCGCACATCGCCAGTGCTTGGCGTGGTGTGGAAAATTCAGAATAATCTGTCTGCCTACGTCAACTACATCGAAAGTCTGAGTCAGGGCGGTGTCGCGCCAGTAGACGGAACGGTCACGAATCCGGGCCAAGTATTTTCCCCGTTTGTCGCCAAGCAGAAGGAAATCGGCCTGAAGTATGACGGTGGCCGATTCGGCGGCAGTGTTGCTCTGTTCTCGACTAACAAGCCTGGCACGTTCAAAACTC
>DATMTZ010000423.1:0-4876 GCA_035563975.1 Oxalicibacterium sp.
TCGGAAAAACGCTCCTGGACCATGATGCATCTGGCTGCACGGACCAAGCTCGTGCGGCCGGAAATGGCACATCACTTCGGCCTGTTTTCGGATATCGGCATTCCCTTGATGATGGCGTCCTTCCCGACTTACGGCGAGACCCTGCTCATTGCAAACCGCCTGCCGGTCGATGGCCTGGTGCAGCTTGAAAATGCACGGCATCGCATCAACCACGCGGTAGTCGGCGCGATGCTGGCCGAACACTGGCACATCGGCGAAGACATCGTTCTCGCGATCAAGAAGCATCACTCGCCGCAGGTTCTGCAGGACGGCCAGGTGCCGGCCAGCGTGCGCAACCTGATCGCGATTCACCTGCTGGTCGACAAGGCGATCCAGGAATATCGCCACGACATATCGAACGAATGGGCGTCCGGCGGCGCGCTGGTACGCGAAACGCTCGGCCTGACCGATGCAGATGTGGAAGACCTGTGCGAGGAACTGAACCAGCGCCTGCTGCGTCCCTATTACAACGAGACTTCCGCTTAAAGCTTGCCCGCCTTCTTCAAGCGGTAAGTCAGACCTTCGACGATCTGCTTGTCGCCCGCCTGCCTGGCGAAATCGATGGCAGTCATCCCTTGCTGGTTTTTCAGCGTGGCGTCGGCGCCGGCGTCCAGCAAAAGCTTGACGGTCAGGATATGGCTGCCGCGCGCAGCCATCATGATGGGCGTGGTGCCGTTCGGCGAGCGCGCATCCAGGTTCGCGGATTTGTCCAGCAGCATCTGCACGATCTCGTTATCTCCTGCTGCGGCCGCGTAGTGCAAGGGCGTCCAGCCCGGGCGATTGACCGCCGCGCCCTTTTCCAGCAAGGCTTTCACCGCCGGCTTGTTGGCCTTGAATGCCGCCAGCATCAGCGGCGTATCGCCATTGCTTGCCTTCTGGTCGAGTTCGATGTCGCGTGCGTTCAACAACACCATGAAGACGCGCATCGCGTTCTCGCGAATCGCGATCATCAGCCCGGAATCGCCGCGGTCTCGTTCAATCGTGTTCGGATCGAAACCGCGCTTCAGCAGCGAGGCCACGGTTTGATCGTCATCGAGCTGCACCGCATGGAACCAGTCGTCGTAGGAATCGGCATGCGACAGCATGGGGATGCTCGGCAGAGCAAGACTTGCGCCAATCGCCAGCAGCAGCCGGCGGTTCGAACGGAAGGGGCTCATCGCGCGATCTTGAAAAGAGAAAAGAAGTTGTCGGTAGTCTGTTGCGCGATCGTCTCGACCGGCACGCCTTTCAGCGTGGCGAGGAATTCCGCGACATGACGCACCAGGCCCGGCTCGTTCATCTTGCCGCGAAACGGCACCGGCGCCAGGTAAGGCGAATCGGTTTCGATCAGCATCTTCTCCAGCGGCACCGCGCGCGCTACCGCTTGCAGCTCCTTCGCACTCTTGAAGGTGACGATGCCGGAGAACGAAATATAGAAACCCATCTCCATCGCCGCCTGCGCCACTTCCAGCGATTCGGTGAAGCAGTGCATGACACCGGCCGCGCCGCCCGCGTCCGTGCCGGCGCCTTCCTCGCGCATGATGCGTATCGTATCTTCCGAGGCGGCCCGCGTATGGATGATCAGGGGCTTGCCGGTCGCGCGCGAAGCGCGGATATGCGTGCGAAAACGCTCGCGCTGCCATTCGAGGTCGCCGGTCAGGCGGTAATAGTCGAGGCCGGTTTCGCCGATCGCAACGATCTTCGGATGCTGTGCCAGCCGGACCAGCTCGTCGACCGAGGGTTCCGGCGTGTCTTCATAATCAGGGTGCACGCCGACCGAGGCGTAGACGTTCTCATGCTGTTCGGCAAGCTGCAACACCCCGGGGAAATCGGGCAAGTCGCAGCACACGCACAGCGCGTGGCTGACCTGGTTCTCGCTCATCTTGTCGAAGATAGCCGGCAGGCGCGCCGCAAGCTCGGGAAAATTGATGTGGCAATGGGAATCGATAAACATAGCGGGCATTGTACGCGTGCGCGCTGGTGGCCGCAGCTTGCCGGCCGATCAGCCGACGCGCTTGCCAACGATGATCAGATCGCGCTCGATGCCGTCCATCTCCGCGATGCGCGGCATGTCGGCCCAGCGCGCGAAACCAAAGCGTTCGAACAGTTTCAGGCTGGGAAGATTGTGGCTGAAGACCAGGCCGACCAGCGTATGCAGGCCGATCCGCGGCGCAAACGCGATCGCTTGCGTCAGCAGAGAGGAACCGAGGCCGCGGCCGCGCGCCGCCTCGTGCACATAGATCGACACCTCCGCCGTATGGACGTACGCCGGCCGTGCGCGGAACGGCGAATAGGACAGCCAGCCGACGAGCTGCCCCGCCTCTTCCACCACCCACAAGGGGTAACGGTCCGGCGTGTGTTCGTCGAACCATGCGCGGCGCGAATCCGGCGACACCGGTTCGGTATCGGCCGTCACCATCCGCGAGGGAATCGTGCTGTTGTAGATGTCGACGATGGCCGGCAGATCCTGCAGCCGGGCAATGCGGTGCGAAAACAATGGAAGGAAAACCGCTTACAGCGTATGCGTGGCGCGCGACGAGCCGAGCGCGGCGCCCAGCAATTCCTCGATGCGCTGCTTCAGGCGCTGGCCGCTTTCATCGCCGGAAAACTGCACGCCGACGCCCTGCGCCTTGTTGTTGTTTGCGCCGGCCGGCGTGATCCATGCAATCTTGCCGGCGACCGGATATTTGGTCGGGTCGTCCATCAGCGTCAGGATCAGATATATCTCGTCGCCGATTTTGTACGGCTTGTTGGATGGCACAAAAATGCCGCCGTTGGTCAGAAACGGCATATAGGCGGCATACAGCGCGGATTTTTCCCGGATCGGCAGCGACAATACCGAAGGCCGGCCTGCGACCGGTGCGGATGCCGTCTGGTTATCTGCCATGCAAAACCTCTCAGGAAAAAATTGCCGCGTAATCGAGCAGCATGTCTTCAATGAACAGCTTGGGCGCCAGCGGATGATCGGCGATCGCCCGCCTGTCGCCCACCGCCTTGATCGCCTGCAGCAGCGCGGCGGTTTCCACCTTCGCCGCCAGCGCGCTCAACTCCTTGCGGTAGCGCGGGTAATAACGGATTGTGCCGGAAAGTTTGACGGAAAGCACGTCGTACAGCCAGCGTTGCAGCCATGCCACCAGGTCGACGGTGGGCGTCTTCTGCAGGCGGTCGGCCGCCTTCAGCGCGCCTTCCGGACCTGGTTGTGTCAATTGTCGCAACAAGTCGTCCATCGCCTCGCGGTCGCCGGCCTGTGCCAGCGCAAATGCGGCCAGCGGCGCGCCGCCCTGCTCGTCCAGCCAGTTTTCGGCATCCTTGACCTGTTGCGTCTTCAGCCAGGCCAGCGCGGCATCGCGCGACGGCATCGCCAGCGCGAACTTGCGGCAGCGCGACAGAATGGTCGGCAGCAGACGGTCCAGGCCGTTCGATACCAGCAGGAAAACCGTGTCCGGCGGCGGCTCTTCCAGTGTCTTCAATAGCGAATTGGCGGCCGCCGTGTTCAGCGCTTCGGCCGGATACAGCACGACCACGCGCATGCCTGAGCGGTGCGTCGACACGTTCATGAAATCGGCAAGCGCGCGGATCTGGTCGATCTTGATTTCCTTCGAAGGCGCCTTGGCCGACTTCGCCTTCTTCGTTTCGCCGGCCTCGCCCTCATCGGCATCGGCTTCGTCGCCCTCCAGCACTTCCGGCCGCACGCGGCGGTAATCCGGATGGCTGTACTGCGAGAACCAGCCGCAGGCCTGGCATTGCCCGCAAGCATGACCATCGGCTTGCGGCGTTTCGCACAGCAGCGATTGCGCGAAGGCCTCGGCGAACGCCGATTTGCCGATCCCTTCAGGACCGTGGAACAGGATCGCGTGCGGCAGGCGTGCGCGCAGCTGCTGCAACTGCTGCCACGCTTCGCTCTGCCACGGGTACAAGACGTTCATCGATCCAGCTCCGCAATCAAGCCCTGCAACTGCTGCTGGATCGCCGCAATCGATTGCGTCGAATCGATGATGCGAAAGCGCGCCGGAAATTCGGCGGCGCGGCGCAAGTACTCCGCGCGCGTGGCGGTGAAAAAGTCCGCTTTCTCCTGCTCGAACTTGTCCAGCGTGCGCGTCGCATCGAGCCGCGCGCGCGCCACGTCGAGCGGCACGTCGAACAGCATGGTCAGTTCCGGCTGCAGATGCGGATGGACCCAATGCTCTAGCGCGTCCAGCTTGCTGCGGTCGAGCTGGCGGCCGCCGCCCTGGTAGGCGAAGGTCGCATCGGTGAAACGATCGGAAATGACCCAGTCGCCGCGTTCAAGCGCGGGCGCAATCACTTGTGCAATGTGTTCGCGGCGCGCGGCGAACATCAGCAGCGCTTCGGTCTCCAGATGCATTTTTTCGTGCAGCAGGATATTGCGCAGCGCTTCGCCCAACGGCGTGCCGCCTGGTTCGCGCGTGACGACCACCGTCTTGCCGCGCGCGCTGAGCAGCTCGGCGACGAAGGCCAGATGCGTCGATTTGCCGGCGCCGTCTATGCCTTCAAAAGTGATGAATTTACCGCTTGCCATATGCTCGTGAATTGGAATGTGTGCGATGTGGAGTAGCGCAGTTTACCTGCTGGCGCTTCATTGCTGCCGCTGATACCGGTTCACCGCATTGTTGTGTTCGTTCAGATTGGACGAGAACTGGCTGCTGCCGTCGCCGCGCGCGACGAAATACAGCGCATCGGTCTTTGCCGGGTTCAGCGCGGCGCGCAGCGATTCGGCGCCGGGCAAGGCGATCGGCGTCGGCGGCAAACCGGGACGCGTATAGGTGTTGTAGCTGTTGTCGGCCGTCAGGTCCTGGCGGCGTATATTGCCCTTGTAGCGCTCGCCCATGCCGTAGATCAC
>DATMTZ010000424.1:0-7945 GCA_035563975.1 Oxalicibacterium sp.
AGTTCTCGACATGGACGTTTCCCCTCTTAATCAATCCGCATCATTGCCGCTGTCCGACGCCGTCCAGGAGGCGCTGGCGGTCACGAAGCGCGGTGTCGAAGAGCTATTGATCGAAGCCGAATTCGCGCAGAAGCTGGCGCGTTCCGAGCAAAGCGGCAAGCCTTTGCGCATCAAACTCGGACTGGACCCGACCGCGCCGGACCTGCATCTCGGCCACACCGTGGTGCTGAACAAGATGCGCCAGCTGCAGGATCTGGGGCACCAGGTGATCTTCCTGATCGGCGACTTCACCTCGATGATCGGCGACCCGTCCGGCCGTAACGTCACGCGCCCGCCGCTGACGCGCGAGCAGATCGAGGAAAACGCGAAGACCTACTTCTCGCAGGCGAGCCTGGTGCTCGATCCGGCCAGGACCGAAATTCGCTACAACTCTGAGTGGTGCGACCCGCTGGGCGCGCGCGGCATGATCGAGCTCTCCGCCAAGTACACGGTGGCGCGCATCCTGGAGCGCGAGGATTTCACCAAGCGCTTCAAGGCCAACACGCCGATCTCGCTGCACGAATTTCTGTACCCGCTGATGCAGGGCTATGATTCGGTCGCGCTGAAGTCGGACCTCGAGCTCGGCGGTACCGACCAGAAATTCAACCTCTTGGTCGGCCGCGAACTGCAGAAGAGCTACGGCCAGGAACAGCAATGCATTCTGACCATGCCGCTGCTGGAAGGCCTGGACGGCGTCGAGAAGATGTCGAAGTCCAAGGGCAACTACATCGGCATTACCGAGCCGGCGAACACGATGTTCGCCAAGGTGATGAGCATTTCCGACGTGATGATGTGGCGTTATTACGAGCTGCTGTCCTTCCGCTCGCTGGCCGAAATTGCGCAATTCAGGAAGGATGTCGAAGGCGGACGTAATCCGCGCGACATCAAGGTGCTGCTGGCGCAGGAGATCGTTGCACGCTTTCACTCGATGCAGGCGGCGGAAGATGCGCTGGCCGATTTCAACAACCGCGCCAAGGGCGGCATCCCGGACGACATCCCGGAAGTCGCATTGTCCGGCGCGCCGCTCGGCATCGGCCAGTTGCTGAAGCAGGCCAATCTGTGCGCGTCGACCTCGGAAGCGCTGCGCATGGTCGAACAGGGCGGGGTACGCATCGACGGCGCGGTCGTCAGCGACAAGGGCCTGAAGGTGGAAGCCGGCACCGCTGTCGTGCAGGTCGGCAAGCGCAAGTTCGCACGCGTTACCTTAAGCTGATCCATTCGCGATGATCGCCTTGCTGCAACGCGTGACGCAGGCCAGCGTGACGGTCGATGGCCATGCCATTGGCGCCATCGAGGCCGGCCTGATGGTGTTGTTGTGCGCCGAACGCGGCGATGGCGAGAAGGAAGCGGATGCGCTGCTGAGCAAGCTGCTGGCCTATCGTGTGTTTGCCGACGATGCCGGCAAGATGAACCGTAGCGTCGCCGAGGTGCAGGGCGGCCTGCTGCTGGTGCCGCAATTCACCCTGGCGGCCGATACGCAGTCCGGCACGCGGCCTTCCTTTACGCCGGCGGCGGCGCCTGAGGCGGCGCGCCGGCTGTTCGATTACTTCGTCGATGCGGCACGCGGCAGGCATGCGCATGTCGCCACCGGCGAATTCGGCGCAGACATGCAGGTCGCGCTGGTCAACGATGGCCCGGTGACCTTCTGGCTGCAGGTCAAGCCGGCTGTATGAGCGTGCCGCTACAATATTCGTTTGCCAACCGTGCACGGAGGTCGCAATGAAACTATGGAGTGATTCTTTCCGGAACGGCGACGCCATTCCCGGCGAATTCGCCTTCTGCGTGCAAGACCCGAAGACACATGTTGCGTTGTCTGCCAATCGCAATCCGCATCTGGCCTGGAGCGATGTGCCGGCCGGCACCAAATCGCTGGCGCTGATCGTGCATGATCCCGATGTGCCGTCGCGCGGCGACGATGTGAACCAGGAAGGAAAAACCGTGCCGGCCGATCTGCCGCGCGTCGAATTCTTCCACTGGACGCTGATCAACCTGCCGGCTGCAACCACGCACATCGCCGCCGGCAGTTTTGCCAATGGCGTGACGCCGCGCGGCAAGTCCGGTCCAGCCATCGCGGACTCGCCGATCGCCGGCGCGCGCCATGGCATCAACGATTACACCGGCTGGTTTGCGCAGGACAAGGACATGTCGGGCACCTACTTTGGCTACGACGGCCCGTGCCCGCCATGGAACGATGCGATTGTGCACCGTTACATCTTCACGCTGTATGCGCTGGACACGGCGAACGTGGCGGTGGAGGGCAACTTCACCGGTCCGCAGGTACGTCAAGCCATCGCCGGCCAGATTCTGGCCGAAGCGACGCTGACGGGCCTGTACACATTGAATCCCGCCGTTTCGATACAGGCGCGCACGTGACGGAAATTCTGCTGATTCGCCATGGCGAAACCGACTGGAACGTCGAGAAGCGCCTGCAAGGTCACCATGACGTTGCGTTGAACGCGGAAGGTGCGCGGCAGGCGGCTGCGCTCGGCCGCGTGCTGCGCGATGAAGCGCTCGATGCGATCTATTCCAGCGACCTTCAGCGCGCGCGCGACACCGCGCAGGCGATTGCCGCTGCGCGCGGCATGACGGTGCAGATCGATCCGGGTTTGCGCGAACGCTGCTTCGGCGCGTTCGAGGGCCTGATTCACAGCGAGATCAACGAACGCTATCCGGCGGATTTTCATGCGTGGAAGCAGCGCGACCTGGACGCGCGCTACACGGCCGGCGAGCGCCAGGCCGAAACGCTGCGCGAGTTCGCCGCACGCGCACTGGCGAGTCTCAGGCGGCTGGCTGGCATCGAAGGACATCGCCGCATCGCAGTAGTCTCGCACGGCGGCGTACTCGATACCCTGTATCGTCACGCCCATGGTCTGGGCTACGAGCATGCACGCAACTTCGATGTGCTGAACGGCAGCATCAACCGGCTGAAATGGGATGGCGATCAGTTTCATGTGCTGCATTGGGCCGACGTCACGCATCTTGCGCGGCCGGCGCTGGACGAGGCGGATAACGCGCGATAAGTAATGGCGGCACGCGCCATCGTGGGCCGCGCATCCTGGTATCGAATCCGTCTTTTATCCCGTATCGCGCAACGCGTTTGCGATATGTGGTTGGCGAACCTCAAACCCGCGTGGAAATTAGCTTTCGGCCCGAATCGGCATCCTTCGATGCGGCTAAAATAGCGCTTTCCTGCATCCACACCCGTTCCCCCTGCCGTGAAGATCGGTCCTTACACACTTGCCAACGAAGTCTTTGTCGCGCCGATGGCAGGCGTGACGGACCGTCCATTCCGCCAGTTGTGCAAGCAGCTGGGCGCAGGCTACGCGGTATCGGAAATGGCCGCTTCCAATCCAAAGCTGTGGGCATCCGAAAAAACCTCGCGCCGCATCGATCACGACGGCGAGATGGAACCGAAGGCCGTGCAGATCGCCGGCGCCGATCCCGCCATGCTGGCCGAGTGCGCGAAGTTCAACGTCGATCGCGGTGCGCAAATCATCGACATCAACATGGGCTGCCCGGTGAAAAAAGTATGCAACAGCTGGTGCGGTTCAGCCTTGCTGCAGCATGAAAGCCTGGTGGGGCAGATTCTGGAAGCCGTCGTGTCGGCCGTCGACGTGCCGGTCACGCTGAAATTCCGCACCGGCTGGGATCGCGCGCACAAGAACGCGATGAATATCGCGCGCATCGCCGAGCAGAGCGGCATCGCGATGCTGACCTTGCATGGACGCACACGCGCCGACGGCTACAGCGGCGAAGCGGAATACGAGACGATTGCGGCAGTCAAGGCGGTGGTCGCCATCCCGGTTGTCGCCAATGGCGACGTCACGTCGCCGGAGAAGGCGAAATACGTGTTGCAGGCGACCGGCGCCGACGCGGTGATGATCGGCCGCGCCGCGCAAGGGCGGCCGTGGATTTTCCGCGAGATCGCGCATTACCTGCGCACCGGCGAACATCTGCCGGCGCCGACGGTTGCCGAGGTGCGCCGTTTGCTGGCAGAGCACCTGCGCGCCCACTATGCGTTTTACGGCGAATACCTGGGTGTGCGCACCGCGCGCAAGCACATCGGCTGGTATGTGCGCGAACTGCAGGGTGGCGAGGCGTTCCGCCAGCAAATGAACAAGCTGGACGATTGCGAAGTGCAACTGGCCGCGCTGGATGCGTTCTTCGAATCGCAATTGGCGTATGGCGAGCGGTTACAATATCGGCCGGCCGACGAAATGCCGCTTTTGGCGGCAAAGGCCGCCTGACACAGGGATTGCGCAGCGCCCTGAACCATTCATCCACGTAATCGACATGAGCAAAGACAATATTCAAGACGTCGTCAAAAAGAGCCTCGAAAAGTATTTCAAGGATCTGGGCGAGCAGACGCCGTCGAACGTGTACGAAATGGTGGTATTTACCGTCGAGAAGCCCATCCTCGAAGCGGTAATGGAACGCGCCGGCGGCAACCAGTCGCAGGCGGCCGACATGCTGGGCATCAACCGCAACACCCTGCGCAAGAAACTGCAGCAGCACGGCCTGCTGTAACAGGCAACAGGACGTCCCGCGCGCCGTCATCCGCAACAAAGAATTCGTTTCACCGTTTTCGTACCGATTCATACCGCTCATTCCGTCAGGTTTCATCATGATCAAACAAGCTCTCATTTCCGTTTCCGACAAGACCGGCGTGCTGGAATTCGCGCGCGCGCTGGCCGACATGGGCGTGCGCATCCTGTCGACCGGCGGCACCGCCAAGCTGCTGGCGGACAAGGGCATCGCCGTGACGGAGGTGGCGGACTACACCGGGTTTCCGGAAATGCTCGATGGCCGGGTGAAGACGCTGCATCCGAAGGTGCACGGCGGCATCCTGGCGCGCCGCGATTTCCCGGAACATACTGGTGCGCTGGAAAAGCACGGCATCCCGACCATCGACATGGTGGTGGTCAATCTGTATCCGTTCCAGCAAACCATCGCGCGCGAACACTGCTCGCTGGAAGACGCGATCGAAAACATCGACATCGGCGGTCCCGCCATGCTGCGTTCGTCGGCCAAGAATCACAAGGACGTCACGGTGATCTGCGATCCGTCGGATTACACGCAGGTGCTGTCCGAAATGAAGGTCGGCAACGGCGAGGTCAGCTTTGAAACCAAGTTTGCGCTGGCGAAGAAAGTATTCGCGCACACTGCGCAATACGACGGCGCGATCACCAATTACTTCACTTCGCTCGGCGAGGACAAGGCGCACGCCACGCGCAGCGCCTATCCGGCCACGCTGAACCTGCATTTCGACAAGGTGCAGGAGATGCGCTACGGCGAGAATCCGCATCAGTCCGCCGCCTTCTACCGCGAGACCAATCCGCAAGCCGGCGCGCTCGCCAATTACACGCAGCTGCAGGGCAAGGAACTGTCGTACAACAACATCGCGGACGCCGATGCAGCGTGGGAATGCGTGAAGACCTTCGACCAAGCAGCCTGCGTGATCATCAAGCACGCGAACCCCTGCGGCGTCGCGGTCGGCCTCACGCCGCTGGAAGCGTACAGCAAGGCGCTGCAGACCGATCCGACTTCGGCCTTTGGCGGCATCATCGCCTTTAATCGCGAACTGGATGGCAACGCAGCGGAAGCGGTGGCCAAGCAGTTCGTTGAGGTGTTGATCGCTCCGTCTTTTACCGAGCAGGCGAAGAAGGTGTTCGCTGCCAAGCAGAATGTGCGCCTGCTGGAGATTCCGCTCGGCGATGCGGTTAATAACTACGATTTCAAACGCGTCGGCGGCGGCTTGCTGGTGCAGTCGCCGGATGCGAAGAACGTCGCGGTGGCCGAACTGAAAGTCGTCACGAAGAAGCAGCCGACGCCGCAGCAACTGCAGGACCTGATGTTTGCCTGGCGCGTCGCCAAGTTCGTCAAGTCGAACGCGATCGTGTTCTGCAAGGATGGCATGACGATGGGTGTCGGCGCCGGCCAGATGAGTCGGGTCGATTCCGCGCGCATTGCCTCGATCAAGGCGCAGAACGCCGGCCTGTCGCTGGTCGGCACGGCGGTCGCCTCGGATGCGTTTTTCCCGTTCCGCGACGGTCTCGACGTGGTCGTAGACGCCGGTGCAACTGCCGTCATCCATCCGGGCGGCTCGATGCGCGACCAGGAAGTGATCGATGCGGCCGACGAGCACGGCATCGTGATGATGCTGACGGGTACGCGGCATTTCCGTCATTGATGACAGCGGACGGCGAACGTTCGCTATGATGGCAACGTTCTCCCCAGCGGGCGTCTCATGAAAATTCTCGGCATCGATCCAGGTTTGCGCACGACCGGCTTCGGCGTGATCCACAAGCAGGGCAGCCAGCTGACCTACGTGGCGTCCGGCACGATCAGGACGCAGGAGGCCGATCTGCCACAGCGGCTCAAGACCATCCTGTCCAGCGTGGCGGAAATTGTCGCGACCTATGCGCCGGACTGCGCCGCGATCGAGAAGGTGTTCGTCAACGTCAATCCGCAATCCACATTGCTGCTCGGGCAGGCGCGCGGCGCAGCGATTTGCGCGCTGGTCGGCGCCGACCTGCTGGTCGCCGAATACACTGCCTTGCAGGTCAAGCAGGCGGTCGCCGGCCACGGCAAGGCGCAGAAGGCGCAGGTGCAGGACATGGTGCAGCGCCTGCTGAAGCTGCCGGGTTTGCCCGGCACCGACGCCGCCGACGCGCTCGGCGTGGCGATCTGCCACGCGCACAGCGGCGATGCGCTGTCCTCGCTCGGTGCGCTGGCGCCGGAGCTGGCAAAAAAAGGCTTGCGTGTGCGCGGCGGCCGGCTGGTCGGTTGACTGACAAGCTGTTCGCTTATTCTTTGCTTTATAGTGCAGCATCGTGCAGTCGATCGACTGCGCTTCCACACGTTTTTATCGGGTCATCGCGATGATAGGTCGTCTCTCCGGCGCGCTGCTGGAAAAAAATCCGCCGCAAATCCTGCTCGACTGCAATGGGGTCGGCTACGAAGTCAACGTGCCGATGAGCACCTTTTACAACCTGCCGAACCTGAATGAAAAAGTGGTGCTGCTCACGCATCTGGTGGTGCGCGAGGATGCGCACATTCTGTTCGGTTTCGGCACGGCGGAAGAGCGCAACGTCTTCAAGGAACTGATCAAGATCAGCGGCATCGGCGCGCGCACGGCGCTGTCCGTCCTGTCCGGCATGTCGGTACCTGATCTGGCGCAGGCGATCACGCTGCAGGAAGCGGGGCGTTTGACCAAGGTGCCCGGCATCGGCAAGAAGACCGCAGAGCGCCTGCTGCTGGAGTTGAAGGGCAAGCTCGGTGCAGATATCGGCGCCGGCGGTACTGCGGCGGCTGGCGATGCTTCATCCGACGTGTTGAACGCGCTGCTTGCGCTCGGCTATTCCGACAAGGAAGCGATGCTGGCATTGAAGCAGGTGCCGGCCGGCAGCAGTGTCTCCGACGGCATCAAGCTGGCGCTGAAAGCCCTGTCGAAGGCATGACCTGCCTGTAATCTGCAGCAATCTAATTTAGACTGCAGACACTCTGAAGCTACAATGCAGCCATGAGCATCCAGACCGACGATTTCAGCGAACAGCGCATCATTGCGGCCACGCCCGCCTCTCCGAACGAGGAGGCGATCGAGCGCGCCTTGCGGCCGAAACAGCTGGATGAGTATGTCGGCCAGGAAAAGGCGCGCGGCCAGCTTGAAATCTTCATCGCCGCCGCGCGGCAACGCCGCGAACCGCTCGACCACACGCTGCTGTTCGGTCCGCCGGGACTGGGCAAGACCACGCTGGCGCACATTATCGCGCGCGAAATGGGCGTCAATCTTCGCCAGACCTCCGGTCCCGTGCTGGAACGCGCCGGCGACCTCGCGGCCTTGCTGACCAATCTCGAAGCCAACGACGTGCTGTTCATCGACGAGATCCACCGTCTGTCGCCTGTC
>DATMTZ010000425.1:0-2979 GCA_035563975.1 Oxalicibacterium sp.
ATGCGCACCGGTGACGCCATTCCCGCAGTCGGCGAGGACGCCACTTTATATGCAGCGCTGCTGGAAATCAGCCGCAAGGGCATGGCAATGACCGCCGTCGTCGATGCCAAGGGCCGCGCGATCGGCGTGTTCACCGACGGCGACCTGCGCCGCCTGATCGAGAACGTGCAGGACTTTTCGACGCTGACGATCGCCGAAGTCATGCACCGCAATCCGCGCAACGTGCATCCCGACCAGCTGGCAGTCGACGCGGTCGACATGATGGAAGAATTTCGCATCAACCAGCTGCTGGTAACCGATGCCGACGGCAAGCTGATCGGCGCGCTGCACATCCACGATCTGACGCGGGCGAAGGTAATTTGATGACAGCACATACCGATGCCGCCGCGCGCGCCGCGCGCGTACGCCTGATGATCTTCGACGTCGACGGCGTACTGACCGACGGCAGCCTGCACTTCAGCCCCGACGGCGAAGTCTTGAAAACCTTCAACGTGCTCGATGGCCACGGCATGAAATTGCTGCAGGCAGCCGGCGTCGTCACCGCAATCATCAGCGCGCGGCAATCGGCGATCGTGCTGCGGCGTGCCGCGGACCTAGGCATCGCGCACGTGATGCAGGGTATACACGACAAGAAAGAAGCCTTCGAAGAATTGCTGCGTACCACGCAAACCGATGCAGCGCATTGCGGTTTCGTCGGCGATGACGTCATCGATCTGCCGATCCTGACGCGTGTCGGCTTCGCCGCCAGCGTGCCGAACGGCCACGCCGAAGTCCGCTCCCGGGTGCATTACGTGACCCAGGCTGGCGGCGGCCGCGGTGCCGCGCGCGAACTGTGCGATTTCATCCTGCGCGCGCAGGGCAGCTATGACGCGGCAATCGCCGCCTACCTCTCCTGATCGAGCGCCATTCATGAGCGGAGCCCGGCAATCCAACAGCGTGCGCATCATCGTGCTGATCGCCATCAGCGCAGCGCTCGCGCTGGGCAGTTTGTGGATCGTCGAAGTCATGCAGCGCAAGAGCAACGACATGTTTCCGGCCAAGCAGCGCACCGAGCCGGATTACTATGTCGAGAAGTTCAATTTCGTTCGCATGGGACCGACCGGCGAAGCGCACTACACGCTGACCGGTACGAAGATGACGCATAACCCGGCTGACGATTCCTATTTCGTCGAGAATCCGGTCATGCACAGCTACGGCAAAAGCCGCCCGCCGATGCTGAGCCGGTCCGACACCGCCACCGTGGAAAACGACAGTACCGAAGTGCACATGCACGACAACGTGCTGGTCGACCGCCCGGCGTCGCCGACCTCGCCGCACTTCCAGCTCAAGACCACCTACCTGCTGGCGCTGCCGGATGAAGACATCATCAAGACGCCGGAACCGGTGCAGATCGTGCAAGGCAGCGCGACACTGACCGGCACCGGCATGTTCGCCAATAATGCGACGGGCGAATTCCGGCTGAGCGGCAATGTGCACGGCCACTACATCCCGGCGCCGGCGGAAACAAGATGATTCAGCGCTGCGCTCCATTTACCAGAGATATTTCATGAACCGATTCCTTCCCGCAGTGCTTCTTCTGGCCGCTCTTGTCACGGCAGCCCATGCAGAAAAGGCGGACTCGACCAAGCCGACCAATGTCGAGGCCAATCACATGGAATACGACGACATCAAGCAGGTCAATGTCTTCACCGGCAACGTGGTGCTGACCCGCGGCACCATTCTGATGAAAGCGGACAAGATGGTCGTCACACAGGATCCGCAGGGTTATCAATACGTAACCTTGTACGCGCCGCCGGGCGGCCTGGCCAGTTTCCGCCAGAAGCGTGATGGAGGCGAGAATCAATGGATCGACGGCCAGGCCGAGCGCATCGAATACGACGACAAGGCCGAGATCATGAAGCTCTATTCGAAAGCGCGCATGCGCCGACTGGACGGCGACAAGCCGACCGACGAGGTGACGGGCGAATTCATTTCCTACGACACGCGCGCCGAATTTTTCACCGTGCACAACACGTCGAACGGCGACAGCAAACCGGGCGGCGGCCGCATCAAGGCCGTGATCCAGCCGCGCAAGGAACAATAAGATGTCGAGCAAGCTGATCGTCAACGGATTGCAAAAAACCTATGGCTCGCGCCAGGTTGTGCGCGACGTCGCACTGCAGGTGGAAAGCGGCGAAGTGGTCGGACTGCTTGGGCCCAACGGCGCCGGCAAGACGACCTCGTTCTACATGATCGTCGGACTGGTGCCATCGGACCGCGGCGAAATCGCACTGGACGGCGTCGACATTTCACGTCTGCCGATCCACCGGCGCGCGCTGCTCGGGCTTTCGTATTTGCCGCAGGAAGCGTCGGTCTTCCGCAAGCTGAGCGTGGAAGACAATATCCGCGCCGTGCTGGAACTGCAGCGCGTCAACGGCAAGTCGCTGACGCCGCCGCAACTGGAACAGCGCCTCGACACTTTGCTGGCCGACCTGCAGATCGAAAAGCTACGCGGCAATCAGGCAATGTCCCTGTCCGGCGGCGAACGCCGGCGCGTCGAGATTGCGCGCGCGCTCGCGACCAATCCGCGCTTCGTGCTGCTGGACGAACCCTTCGCCGGCGTCGACCCGATCGCCGTGATCGAAATCCAGCGCATCGTCCGCTTCCTCAAGGAGCGCGGCATCGGCGTGCTGATCACCGACCACAACGTGCGTGAAACGCTGGGTATCTGCGACCGTGCCTACATCATCAACCAGGGCGCGGTGCTTGCCAGCGGCCGACCCGATGACATCATCGCCAACGAATCCGTGCGGCGTGTCTATCTGGGCGAGCACTTCCGTATGTAGCTCCGGACCATGAAACAGTCTCTCCAGCTTCGGGTTTCGCAGCATCTGGCGCTCACGCCGCAGTTGCAGCAATCGATCCGTCTGCTGCAATTGTCCACGCTCGAACTGCATCAGGAACTGGAGCAGATCCTGGCCGACAATCCCATGCTTGAAC
>DATMTZ010000426.1:0-6537 GCA_035563975.1 Oxalicibacterium sp.
GCGGGACCGGTCGTACGCTGGCGACGGTCGCCGGCGCGGTGGGGGGCGGCTATGCGGGCAACGAAATCGAAAAGCGCACGCGCACTGCGACCACGTATCAGGTTCGCGTCCGCATGGGCGATGGCAGCCTGCGTACCTTCCCGTACAACAATGTCCCGCCGTGGCATGAAGGCGACCGCGTGCGCGTGGTGGACGGTTACCTGCGCGCCGCCTGATCCAGCGGCACACAACATCCTCGACGGCACAAACAAAAAGAGCGGCAATGCCGCTCTTTTTTCATGTCGTTTCCTATTCCGCTTCCTCGATCCAGGCCATCTGGATCGCCTCGAGAATCTTTTCGCCCGAGTTGTTCGGGTTGTCGTCGAAACCTTCCAGTTCGCACACCCATTTGTGCAAATCGGTGAAGCGCACGGTCAGCGGATCGACGTCGGGAAACTTGTCGTTAAGCTCTTCCGCAATGCGGATGGTATCGGTCCATTTCATTTGCGGCTCCTCAATGGTTTTCGCTCGCGTGATTGATGGTGTAGCGCGGGATTTCCACTACCAGGTCATCATCGGCCACGATCGCCTGGCAGGACAGGCGTGACGCGGCTTCCAGGCCCCATGCCTTGTCCAGCAGATCTTCTTCCTTTTCCTCCGCTTCGTTCAGCGAATCGAAACCTTCGCGGACGATGACGTGGCAGGTCGTGCAGGCACAGGATTTCTCGCATGCATGCTCGATCTCGATATCGTTTTCCAGCAAGGCATCGCAGATCGATTTGCCGGCTGGGGCTTCGATCACTGCACCGTCAGGGCACAGCAGGTGGTGAGGCAGAACGACGATTTGGGGCACTTTTTAACCTCGAACAATGTGACGATGCATGGGCATCGCGGGTGATCCGGCTTCGAACGAGCGAAGCGCTTCCTTCAAATTTCTTCCAGTTTGCGGCCGGACAACGCCACGCGCACGCTGCGGTCCATGCGGCGCGCCGCGAAGTCTTCGGTGCCGTGTGCCAGCGCCTCGACCGCTTTCTTGATCGCCTGGTGATCGCTGCCGCCGGCGCTGCGGCGCACTTCCTGCAGCAGCGCATCAATCTGCACGCGCTCCTCGTCCGACAGCAGGTTGCCGTCCGCATCCAGCGCCGATTGCGTCGCCAGCACGATGCGCTCCGCCTCGACCTGCTCTTCACGCAGCGCGCGCGCAGCCATGTCGACTTCCGCCGACTTGAACGAGTCCTGCAGCATCTGCGCGATCTGATCGTCCGCCAGACCGTAGGACGGCTTGACCGCGATCGACGATTCGACGCCGGACCGCAATTCGCGCGCCGATACCGACAGCAAGCCGTCCGCATCCACTTGGTAGGTCACGCGAATGCGCGCCGCGCCAGCCGCCATCGGCGGAATGCCGCGCAATTCGAATTTCGCCAGCGAGCGGCAGTCGCTGACCAGCTCGCGCTCGCCCTGCACCACGTGGATTGCCATCGCGGTCTGGCCGTCCTTGAACGTGGTGAATTCCTGCGCGCGTGCGCAGGGAATCGTCGAGTTGCGCGGAATGACTTTTTCCACCAGGCCGCCCATGGTCTCGATGCCAAGCGACAGCGGAATCACGTCCAGCAGCAGCCAGTCGTCGCCGGCGGCGCGGTTGCCGGCCAGCAGGTTCGCCTGAATCGCGGCACCGAGCGCAACCACCTTGTCCGGATCGATGTTGGCCAGCGGCATGGACTGGAAGAACTCGCCGACCGCCTTGCGCACATGCGGCATGCGCGTGGCACCGCCGACCAGCACCACGCCGTCGACGTCGTCCACCGATAGCTCGGCGTCGCGCAGCGCCTTGCGCGAAGGCGTGATGGTTTTCGCCACCAGGTGCTGGGTCATTTCGGCGAACTGCTCCGCGGTAACGGCCACGTGTACTTCCTCGCCGGTACTGAGTACGGCATCGATGTGCGTTTCCGGCTTGGAGGACAGCAGCTCCTTCGCCTCGCGCGCCTTGGTCATCAGCAGGCTGGTGTCTTCATCGTTCAGCGGATCGAGCTTGGCCTGGCCGATGATCCAGCAGAACAGGCGATGATCGAAATCGTCGCCGCCCAGCGCGGAATCGCCGCCGGTGGACAGGACCTCGAACACGCCCTTCGTCAATTTCAGGATCGAAATATCGAAGGTGCCGCCACCCAGATCGTAGACGGCATACACGCCTTCGGAACCGTTATCCAGGCCGTAAGCGATGGCGGCCGCGGTCGGTTCGTTCAGCAAGCGCAATACGTTCAGGCCCGCGAGCTTCGCCGCATCCTTGGTGGCCTGGCGTTGCGCGTCGTCGAAATACGCCGGCACCGTGATGACGGCGCCGACCAGGTCGTCGCCGAGCGCATCTTCGGCCTGCTGACGCAGCGTGGCCAGGATTTCCGCCGAAACTTCGACCGGGCTCTTGATGCCCGCCGCCGTCTTCAGCTGCACCATGCCCGGCGAATCGACGAAATCGTAGGGCAGGTTCTCGGCATAGGCGATGTCCTTCAGGCCGCGCCCCATGAAGCGCTTGACCGAGGCAATCGTATTCTTCGGGTCGCCATTCTGCGCCGCCTGCGCCTTGTAGCCGATGTGCGCGTGGCCGTTCGGCAGGTAGCGTACGACCGACGGCAGCAAGGGCCGGCCTTCCTCGTCGTTCAGGATTTCCGGGATGCTGTTGCGCACCGTCGCAACGAGGGAATTGGTGGTGCCGAGATCGATGCCGACAGCCAGCCTATGCTGGTGCGGTGCGGTCGACATGCCGGGCTCGGCAATTTGGAGAAGCGCCATGGTTCGTCAATTCTTTTCAGGATGGAATGCGCCGCAAGGGCGCGCTCCGCAATCAATGTTTTGCCGCATGCCGGCGCACACTCAGCCTGGCAGCAGTTCGAAACCGTTCGCCACCTCATCGGCGAATTTTTCCATGAACATCAGCTGGCGCACTTTTTCCGCGGCCTGCGTGAAGTCACCTGCATCGAGCAGCTTACCAAGCTGCTCCAGCGTCTGCTTGCGGGCAGCGCGCAAATCCGTTTCCAGCGCTTCCAGCCCGGCCCTGTCCCTTTGCGCGCGCGCATCGTCCAGCGCTTCGCGCCATTCCATCTGCTGCATCAGGAAAGCGGCCGGCATCGCCGTATTCGATTCTGTCTGCAAGTCCACGCCGTTCAGCTCGCACAGATAGGCGGCGCGCTTGAACGGGCTTTTCAGCGTCTTGTACGCTTCGTTGGCGCGGGTCGCCCATTGCATCGCCACGCGCTTTTCCGCGTCGGACGCGCTGGCGAACCTGTCCGGATGCACCTGGTTCTGCACCTCGTGATAAGCGCTGTCCAGCGCCTTCAGGTCGATCGCGAACTGCTGCGGCAAATGAAAAAGTTCGAAATGGTTTTGCATGTGTCGCCGCTCTACCGGCTGCAATCTGCGCAGCGTGAAAGTCTGCTTCAAATAAAAGAAAAGAGCCTGCGGTTCGACAGGCTCATCAGGTGCATCGGCGATCGGCAGACCGCCCGGGCGTCAGATGCGGAAGCTCTCGCCGCAGCCGCATTCGTCCTTCACGTTCGGGTTATGGAACTTGAAGCCTTCGTTCAAACCCTCACGCGCAAAATCCAGTTCGGTGCCGTCGATATAGGGCAGGCTTTTCGGATCGACAAAGACCTTGACGCCGTGCGACTCGAACACCGCGTCTTCACTGGCGCTTTCGTCAACGTACTCCAGCTTGTACGCCAGGCCGGAGCAGCCGGTCGTGCGCACGCCGAAACGCAGGCCGATGCCCTTGCCGCGCCGTTCCAGATAGCGGTTCACATGTTTCGCCGCTTTTTCAGTCAATGTAATTGCCATATCCCTGCCTGCACATTCATCGCGCATACCGCGCGTCGGAGAATCAAGCCGCTTCTTTTGCGTCCGCGCCGCCATGGCGCGCCTTGTAGTCCTGCACCGCCGCCTTGATCGCGTCTTCCGCCAGGATCGAGCAGTGAATCTTCACCGGCGGCAAAGCAAGCTCTTCCGCGATCTGCGTGTTCTTGATCGACAAGGCTTGGTCCAGCGTCTTGCCTTTCACCCATTCGGTCACCAGCGACGACGATGCAATCGCCGAGCCGCAGCCGTAAGTCTTGAATTTTGCGTCTTCGATCACGCCGTCTGCGCCGACCTTGATCTGCAGCTTCATCACGTCGCCGCAAGCCGGGGCGCCGACCATGCCGGTGCCGACCGTGTCGTCGCCTTTTTCAAAGGCGCCGACGTTGCGCGGATTTTCGTAGTGGTCGAGAACCTTGTCCGAGTAAGCCATTTTGATGCTCCTTGTTTAACCGTTATGCGGCCTTGCATGACAGAGTATTTTGTTTAACTCTGTTTGTTTAAGCTTGTACCGCCTTGTCTGATCAGTTGGGGACAGAGTAATTCGTCGCACACAGGCGACTCATAAACTCAGTCCCACAAGCAAATCAATGTGCTGCCCACTGGATCGTGCTGATGTCGATCCCGTCCTTGTACATATCCCACAGCGGCGACAGCTCGCGCAGCTTGGAGACTTTTTCCTTGATCAGCTTGATCGTGAAATCGATTTCCTCTTCCGTCGTGAAACGGCCGATCGTGAAGCGGATCGAGCTGTGCGCCAGTTCGTCGCTGCGACCCAGCGCTCTCAACACATAAGATGGTTCCAGACTGGCCGAAGTACAAGCCGAACCGGACGAAACCGCCAGATCCTTGATCGCCATGATCAGCGATTCGCCTTCAACGTAGTTGAAGCTGACGTTCAGGTTGTGCGGCACGCGGTGCGCCATGTCGCCGTTGACATAGACTTCTTCCATTTCCATCAGGCCCTTGGCCAGACGGTCGCGCAACGCCTTGATGCGGCTCAGTTCGCTGTCCATTTCCTCGCGCGCGATGCGGAACGCTTCGCCCATGCCGACGATCTGGTGCGTCGCCAGCGTGCCGGAACGCAGGCCGCGTTCGTGACCGCCGCCGTGCATCTGCGCCTCGATGCGTACGCGCGGCTTGCGGCGCACGTACAGTGCGCCGATGCCTTTCGGGCCGTAGGTCTTGTGGGCGGAAAAGCTCATCAGGTCGACCTTGGTGTTTTCCAGATCGATCTTGACCTTGCCGGTCGCCTGCGCGGCGTCCGAATGGAAAATGATGCCCTTGCTGCGGCACAGTTCGCCGATTTCCGCGATCGGCTGGATCACGCCGATCTCGTTGTTGACCAGCATGACCGACACCAGAATGGTGTCCGGACGAATCGCTTCCGTCAGTTGCTCGACCGTGATCAGGCCATTGTCCTGCGGCTGCAGATAGGTCGCTTCGAAACCTTCGCGCTCCAGTTCGCGCACCGTATCCAGCACGGCCTTGTGCTCGGTCTTCACCGTGATGATGTGCTTGCCCTTGGTCTTGTAGAAATGCGCGACGCCTTTCAGCGCGAGGTTATTGCTCTCGGTCGCGCCCGAAGTCCAGATGATTTCGCGCGGATCGGCGCCAACCAGCGCCGCCACCTGTTCACGCGCATCCTCCACCGCCTTTTCCGCCGCCCAGCCGTACATATGGCTGCGCGAGGCCGGATTGCCGAACTTCTCGCGCAGGTAGGGAATCATCTTGTCGGCAACGCGCGGATCGATCGGCGTGGTTGCCGAGTAATCCATGTAGATCGGGAAATGCGGCGCCTTGATGGTATCGATCAGGCTTTTATCCAACGGGGCATTCATATCGGTTCCTTTAAGCTGCGGCGTGATCGCCATTGCGATGCACCACCACGACACATTGTTCGGTAATCTTTTGTTTCTGCTGGTCGACCAGGTCCTTCAGGGAGACCGAATCCAGATAATCGACCATCTTCGCATTCAGGGTGGTCCACAGGTCATGGGTCATGCAACGCGGACCGTTTTCGTGGTCGGCGCTGTGGCAATTTTCCTTGCCGCCGCATTGCGTCGCATCCAGCGGCTCGTCGACCGCGATAATGATGTCGGCCACCGTCACCTGATCCGCAGGGCGCGCCAGGTTGTAACCGCCGCCCGGGCCGCGCACCGATTCCACGATTTCGTGGCGGCGCAGCTTGCCGAACAACTGTTCCAAGTAGGAAAGCGATATTTCCTGGCGCTGGCTGATGCCGGCGAGCGTGACCGGGCCGTTGTCCTGGCGCAAGGCCAAGTCAATCATTGCCGTCACGGCAAAACGACCCTTCGTAGTCAGACGCATGAATCACCCCGGATAAACCCGATTAATTTGGTCAAGTATAACAAAGTTGACTGAATTTGTCAGGTAATCGAATTCCTGCTTCAGCCCGCTTCGAATCGAAGTGTATTGCTCTGCGCACACGAATGCCTTGACCGCGGTCAGGAAGGACCCACATAGCTAGCAAGGAAAAACGATCCAACGCTTGAGGAGCAGCATGTGCCCGCCATCCATCCCACGTCGCCATGAGCCCGAATTTCACGCAGCAATTGAACGATCATTCAAACATATATCCAAGCTCATACCACCAAGAACCGCAAATGTTCGCCAGTTTATTCGCTCTGGAACAAGGTTTTCTTGAGCGAACATTCAATTTATAATTCAGACCCGTTCTCATAACGAATC
>DATMTZ010000427.1:0-2339 GCA_035563975.1 Oxalicibacterium sp.
AACGCGATTTCGAGAAGGTGCGGATTACCAGCAGGTTGGGGTAGCGGCGGATCAGCGGCACCGCCGTCTCCGCGCCGAAATCGACGTAGGCTTCGTCGACCGCGACCACCGCATCGGGATGCGCTTTCAATAATTGCTCGACTGCGGACAGCGGCAGCGCGGTGCCGGTCGGCGCGTTCGGATTCGGGAAGATGATGCCGCCGCACGGACGGTTCGCGTAATCGGCCACGTCGATTTGCATCGCCTCGTTCAGCGGCACTTCTTCGTATGCGATGCCAAGCAGCTTGCAATACACCGGATAGAAGCTGTACGTGATGTCGGGGAACAGCAGCGGCGCCTCGTGCTTGAGCAGGGCCATGAAGACGAAGCCCAGTACTTCATCCGAGCCGTTGCCGACGAAGACTTCGTTCGCGTCCAGGCCGTGGTAATTCGCCAGCGTCTGCTTCAGCGCCGACGCATCCGGATCGGGATACAGGCGCAGCGCGTCGGCCGGCACGGCGTGCAGCGCGGCCTGCACGGCCGGCGAAGGCGGATAGGGATTTTCGTTGGTGTTCAGCTTGATCAGGCCGGCGATCTTTGGTTGTTCGCCTGGCACGTACGGCGTCAGCGTTTGGACCAGCGGACTCCAGAATTGACTCATGATGACTTTCGGTGACTTTTTGCGGATGCGTTGGGCGCACATTGTAATGGCGCCTGATTCTGAAACAGCCGTATTTTCGCATTTTCGCGAAAGGCCGCGCCGGCAGTTCTGCTACAGTGCCGGCCATGAGCAAATTATCCCTGGACCGTATCCTGCAATCGCAGGGTTTCGGCACCCGAAAATACTGCCGCAGTCTGATCGAGGATGGTGAAGTTCGCATCAACGGCGACGTCGTCGATGACTATCGCGCGGGCTTCGATACCGCCAACCTGGAATTCACGGTATTCGGCGAAACCTGGACCTATCGCGAGCATGTCTACATCGTGCTGAACAAGCCCGCCAATTTCGAGTGTTCGCGCAAGCCTAGCCACCATCCCGGCGTGTTGACGCTGCTGCCGGAACAATTCAGCTGGCGCGAGTTGCAGCCGGTCGGCCGGCTCGATCATGACACCACCGGCATGCTTCTGATGTCGGACGATGGCCCGTTCATCCACGCGCAATCCTCTCCAAAACGGCATGTGCCGAAGGTTTATGTAGCGACCACGCACGATCCCGTCTCGCCGGAATTGGTGACGCAATTGCTGGCCGGCGTGCAACTGCACGATGAGCCCGGGCCGCTGGCTGCCCAGCATTGCCGCATGCTGGACGAACATCGGATAGAGATCGTGCTGGAGCAGGGCAAGTATCACCAGGTCAAGCGCATGCTGGCCGCGGCCGGCAACCACTGCGCGGCGTTGACGCGGGTGCAGATCGGCGAACTGACGCTGGCCTCGCTGGGACTGGATGAAGGTGAATGGTGCTATCTGGACGATAACCAGCTTGCCCTGCTGAAACCTTTGTGACTTGTGTGCGGTATCGAACCTGGGGCGGTAAAAAATTGTTGAAATGCATGCAGCCGCCGTCATGTCGATAGCAGGGATGACGCCATGGCGCAAACGCAATATTGCACGGGACTCAGGATAGAATGCGGACCCAGATGATTGAAAGTCATCGCGTGCAACGCCCGGCGTCTTTTGATCAAACCACACGATTCATCCGCACGCATGGATAACAACGACCACAAGCGGCAGCAATTGATTTCCGATCTGTTCGGGCTGGAGCGCACGCGCGAAGCGTCCGGGACGAATCACGTCCATTCGTGGCGGCGTCTTGCGGACCACCTGACTCCGCTCATCGGCGAAACGGGATTTTCTGCGTTGTACGGCAGAGCCGTTCGCCTGGTGCAAGCGCAATACACCTGGATGGCGCTGGAACAATTATCGCCTTCCATTGACTCATTGTTCGGCCATCTGCAGAGCAGGCTTTCGTCCGTCGATGAAGCGCATGCTGCAGAAGCGAATATGGCCTTGCTCGATACGTTCAGCAAACTTTTGTCCGGGCTGATTGGCAATGCGCTGACGATCCGTCTTTTAAACGCGGCCTGGAGCCAGGAGTCTCATCAAGGGAATCAAAGGAGCAGGAGTAAATGAGCGACAAAGTTACCTTGGCAAAACTGACCACCGCAGTTCCAGGACTGGATACGCTGCTTGGCGGAGGACTTAGCGAGTTTTCCTTCAACCTTATTGCCGGCGCGCCAGGCAGCGGCAAGACGACGCTGGCGCATCAGATCATGTTTTCGCTGGCCGGACCGCAGCGCAGGGCCTTGTTCTTCACCGTGCTCGGCGAGCCGCCGCTGAAGATGCTTCGCTACCAGCAGCAG
>DATMTZ010000428.1:0-3140 GCA_035563975.1 Oxalicibacterium sp.
TGCTGCAACGCGTGCTCACCGTGCACCACCGCGAAATCGATCTGGCCGAGGTGACGCAGGCGCTGCGCGCGATCGGCATGCAGGCGCAGCCGGTGCAGGAACACACGCCCGAGGAAAGGCAACCGTCTGCGCTGGGCGGCAAACAGAAATTGCTGCTGGCGGTCTCCGGCTTCGCAGCCTGCGCCGCCGAAGCGCTCGCATGGAGCGGTTACACGGATACTTCGCCTGTCGTGGTTGCGCTGGCGCTGCTGTCGATCGCCAGCGGCGGCATGCCGACGCTGCACAAGGGCTGGATCGCGTTGAAGACGCTGACGCTCAACATCAATTTCCTGATGAGCCTGGCAGTGCTGGGCGCGGTCGCGATCGGACAGTGGCCGGAAGCAGCGATGGTGGTCTTCCTGTTCGCGGTGGCCGAGCTGATCGAAAGCCTGTCGCTCGACCGCGTGCGGCATGCGGTGCATGGCCTGCTGAAGCTGGCGCCCGACATCGTCAGCGTACGCAATGCGGACGACCACTGGGAAGAAAGACCGGTACGCATGGTCGAGGTCGGCGCCATCGTGCGCGTGAAGCCGGGCGAGCGCATCGCACTGGACGGCGTTGTCGTCGATGGCCAGTCCAGCGTCAACCAGGCGCCGATCACCGGCGAAAGCATGCCGGTCGCCAAGCGCGAAGGCAACCCGCTGTACGCCGGCAGCATCAATGAACACGGCATGCTGGAAATGCGCGTCAGCAGCGACAGCGGCAACAGCACGCTGGCAAAGATCGTGCGCGTGATCGAGGAAACCGAAGCCGGCAGAGCACCGACGCAGCGCTTCGTCGACCTGTTCGCACGCTATTACACGCCCGCGGTCGTCGTTCTCGCGATCCTGGTTGCCGCGCTGCCGCCGCTGCTGGGCGACGCCTCGTTCACCGAATGGTTCTACAAGGCGCTGGTGATGCTGGTGATCGCCTGTCCGTGCGCGCTGGTAGTCTCGACGCCGGTCACCATCGTCAGCGGGCTGACGGCGGCGGCCCGACGCGGCATCCTGATCAAGGGCGGGCAGTATCTGGAAGCCGGCCACAAGCTGAAGGCGATCGCGCTGGACAAGACCGGCACGCTGACCGCCGGCATGCCGGAAGTGGTGGAGATCGTCGCGCTCGGCAATGTCGAGCATGCGGACCTGCTGCTGCTCGCCGCCAGCCTGAATGCGCACACCGATCATCCGCTCGCGCGCGCGATCGTCGCGGCCGGCCCGCATGCAAGCCGCTACCTGAAGGTGCGCAATGTCAAATCGCTGCCCGGGCGCGGCGTCATGGGCGAAGTCGATGGCCGCCTGCTTTATCTCGGCAATCATCGCTTGATCGAGGAGCTCGGCATCTGCAATGAAGCAGTGGAAGCGCGCCTGCAAGACGTCGAGAATGCCGCGCAAACTGCGATCCTGCTGGCCACTTCAGAAGAGGTGCTCGGCATCATTGCAGTCGCCGATCGCGTGCGTCCCGGCGCGCGCCATGCGATCGAAGCGCTGAAGCGGCTGGGCGTGGCCAGCGTCATGCTGACCGGCGACAATCGCTTGACCGCGCAGCGCATCGGCGACACGCTCGGTATCAGCGCGATTCATGCCGAGCTGCTGCCGGAAGACAAGCTGCGGCAGGTGCGCGAACTGCAGGCGGCACACGGCACGGTCGGCATGCTGGGCGACGGCATCAACGACGCGCCGGCGCTGGCACAGGCCGATATCGGTTTCGCGATGGGGGCAGCCGGCAGCGACACCGCCATAGAGACCGCCGACGTCGCGCTGATGGACGACGAACTGGACAAATTGCCGCTCTTCATCGAACTGAGCCGTGCAACACGCCGCGTACTGGTACAGAACATCGCCGCCGCGCTGGCGATCAAGGCAGTCTTCTTTGCACTGGCCGTGTTCGGCATGGCGACCCTGTGGATGGCGGTGTTTGCCGATGTCGGCGCCAGCCTGTTAGTGGTGTTCAACGGCTTGCGCCTGCTGCGGCATGCAACTGCACGTGGCAATGCAGTTACAGGGTAACGATCAGCATGACGGTGGTGGAGTCGGGAAAACGAGAACTTGCAGGGGAGAGAAGTGAACCAGCGCTGCGTTCGTCGGCGCTTTTTTTATCACTGGTTCGAGAGGCATATTACTGCCCGGAAAATGGACGAACAATCCCATATACATGGGAATTTGCAACATTATTTTTCCTACCGGTTCACATTGCGTCGACCATCGCGCCGACTTGAAATCGGCTTGCCCAGAAGCATATAGAAGACCTTCGCGAGCGAGCCGATGCGTTTTTCCAGGAAGCAGTAACATGGCGCATCCCGGCCGTTTGACCTCAGACAACAAGAAAAGGGCTAGCCATGACACGCAGAACTCCCATCGAACGCTATCGCAATATCGGCATCAGCGCGCATATCGACGCCGGCAAGACGACGACCACCGAGCGTGTGCTGTTCTATACCGGCGTCAACCACAAGATCGGCGAAGTGCACGATGGCGCCGCGACCATGGACTGGATGGAGCAGGAACAGGAACGCGGCATCACGATCACGTCGGCGGCAACGACTGCGTTCTGGAAAGGCATGGCCGGCAATTTCGCCGAGCACCGCATCAACATCATCGACACGCCGGGCCACGTCGACTTCACGATCGAAGTCGAGCGCTCGATGCGCGTGCTGGACGGTGCGGTGATGGTGTACGACTCGGTCGGCGGCGTGCAGCCGCAATCGGAAACCGTGTGGCGACAGGCGAACAAGTACGCGGTGCCGCGCGTGGCTTTCGTTAACAAGATGGATCGCATCGGCGCGGATTTTCTGCGCGTCTATCGGCAGATCAAGGATCGCCTGAAGGGCAACCCGGTGCCGATCCAGTTGCCGGTCGGCGCGGAAGATCATTTCCAGGGCGTGATCGACCTGGTGAAGATGAAGGCCATCATCTGGGACGAGGCGAGCCAGGGCGTCAAGTTTGAATACGGCGAGATACCGGCCGACATGGCGGACGCCGCGCGCGAATGGCACGACAAGATGATCGAAGCAGCGGCGGAAGCGAACGAGGTCCTGCTGGACAAGTACCTGGGCGGCGAAACGCTGAGCGAGGAAGAAGTCGTGCACGCCTTGCGCCAGCGCACTGTGGCCGGTGAAATCGTAC
>DATMTZ010000429.1:0-3887 GCA_035563975.1 Oxalicibacterium sp.
ATTGAAAGAGATGCTTCTCACTTTCTCTCTGTGAAGAAGACGCGCATAAACATCAATACGAGTCATACGAATAAAAAATATCTCGGCATATCGATGCGCAGTCCTTCCTTGGCACGCCACTACGTAGTACTACGTAGTGGCGCGCTTCTTAAGCCTTGCCGCGATTGCCGTTCAAGATGCGCTAACATATACGGCTTGCAACACTTGCAGTCGCCAGCACGTCAAAGTGCGTCCTTTTCGGCAGCAGCTTCGGGCGGTTTCTCCTTAGCGACCGCCCCCTTGAACAACCATATCGTCACTACACTCAACTCATCTTCTTATGAAATTTGACGTCGCCATCGTCGGCAGCGGCCTCGCCGGTCTTACTGTCGCCCTTCATCTGGCCGAAACGCGCAAGGTCGCGGTCATTTCCAAGCGCACGCTGCTGGACGGTGCCAGCGACTGGGCGCAAGGCGGCATTGCCGCCGTGCTCGATTCGCACGACAGCTACGACGAACATGTGGCCGACACGCTGGTCGCCGGCGGCGGCTTGTGCGACGAACCAGCGACGCGCTTCATCATCGAACACGGACGCGAAGCAGTCGAATGGCTGATCAAGCAAGGCGTGCCGTTCACACCCGATGCCGACGCCGAGCTCGGCTTCCACCTGACGCGCGAAGGCGGCCACAGCCAGCGCCGTATCATCCACGCGGCCGACGCCACCGGACACGCGGTGCAGGTGACGCTGGAAGAAAAGGTCCGCCAGCATCCGAACATCACGCTGATGGAGCATCACTATGCGATCGATGTCATCAGTTCGGAAAACCTGGAGCGCAAGAAGCGCGGTCCGCGCTGTCTCGGTCTGTATGTGCAGGACGTCAAGACCGGCAAGGTGCTGACCATTTCCGCCGAGCACACCGTGCTCGCCACTGGCGGCGCCGGCAAGGTGTATCTCTATACGACCAATCCCGATACGGCGACTGGCGATGGCATTGCAATGGCCTGGCGCGCGGGCTGCCGCATCGCGAACATGGAATTCATCCAGTTCCATCCGACCTGCCTGTATCACCCTTACGCTAAATCATTCCTGATCACCGAAGCGGTACGCGGTGAAGGCGGCGAACTGCGCCTGCCGGAATCCGCAGGCAAGGATGGCGGCAAGCGTTTCATGCCCGGCTACGACGAACGCGCAGAACTCGCACCGCGCGATATCGTGGCGCGCGCGATTGACGCTGAGATGAAAAAACGCGGCCTCGATTATGTTGATCTCGATATCAGCCACAAGTCGCCGGAATTCCTGAAGGAACACTTCCCCACCATCATGGAACGCTGCCTGCAGTTCGGCATCGACATCACGAAGGAACCGATTCCGGTGGTGCCGGCTGCGCATTACACCTGCGGCGGCATCATTACCGACCTTTCCGGCCGCACCGACCTGCCCGGCTTGTACGCGGTCGGCGAAGCAACCTGCACCGGCCTGCATGGCGCCAACCGTCTCGCCAGCAATTCGCTGCTGGAATGCCTGGTGCTCGGACAAGCCACCGCACAGTACATCGAGGAGCAGCCGAAGCAGAAAGCAGTCACGCTGCCTGCATGGGATGAGAGCCGCGTGACTGATGCGGATGAGGAAGTCATCATCGCCAACAACTGGGATGAACTGCGCCGCTTCATGTGGAACTATGTCGGTATCGTGCGCACCACCAAACGGCTGGAGCGCGCCCAGCACCGCATCCGCCTGCTGAAGGAAGAAATCGACGAGTACTACGCCAACTTCCGCATCACGCCGGATCTGCTGGAGCTGCGCAATCTGGTCGAAGTAGCGTCGCTGATCGTGCAGAGTGCGCTGTCGCGCCGCGAGAGCCGCGGCCTGCACTTCAGCCGCGACTATCCCGAGACCCTGCCGAAAGCACTGCCGAGCGTGCTGTCGCCGCACCGGCCGTTCTGACGCGCAAAAAAAAGCCGCATCACGATGCGGCTTTTTTATTAGCGAGAAACGCAGCGCGTTGGCGTTACAGAATGCGCAGCGAATAATCGGTCGCCCGCACGTCCTTGGTCAGACTGCCGATCGAAATGCGGTCGACGCCGGTTTCAGCGATCGCGCGCACGGTGTCGCGGTTGACGCCACCGGAGGCTTCCAGCACCGCGCGTCCTTGCGTCTGCAGCACGCCTTCGCGCATCATCTCCAGCGAAAAATTGTCGAGCAGGATGGAGGTCGCGCCGGCCGCCAGTGCTTCCCGCAATTGTTCCAGCGTTTCGACCTCGATCTGGATCGACACGCCGGCCTGCAAGGCTAGCGCAGCCTTCATCGCTGCAGTCACGCCGCCGGCAGCGGCGATATGATTTTCCTTGATCAGGATGCCGTCATACAGCGCCAGGCGCTGGTTGTCGCCGCCGCCTACGCGCACTGCATATTTTTGCGCGAGGCGCAAGCCGGGCAAGGTCTTGCGCGTATCAAGGATGCGCGCGCGCGTGCCGGCAACGAGATCCACGTAGGCACGCGTCGCCGTCGCAATGCCAGACAGCAGCTGCAGGAAATTCAGCGATGCGCGCTCGGCCGTCAGCAAGGCGCGCGCCGGCGCCTCGATCGCACAGACTTCGCTGTCGATCTGCATCAGGTCGCCTTCCGCATAACGCCATTCGATGCGGATATGCGCGTCCAGCTGCTTCATCACGCCTTCGAACCACGGCGCGCCGCACAACACGGCCTGCTCACGCACGATCACACGCGCCTTTACATATGCATTTTCCGGCACCAGCCTGCCGGTCACATCGCCACTGCCGACATCTTCCTCCAGCGCCGTGCGGATGTTGGCACAGAACGCCTCGGTCAGCGCGGCGTCGAACGGCGCGAACGGATTCTTCAGCGTGCTCATGCCGGACCAATGCCTGAAAACAGTTTCTGTTCTTTCGCCAGGTCGCTGGATGGGCGCACATTGGCCTTCTGCGCAGCAGCGAAGTCGAGCATGCGGTCGATGCACACCTGCGCCTGGCGGCCGACTTCCGGATCGACATGAATCTCGTTGCGGCCGGTTTCCAGCACGTCGAGCAGATTCTGCAAACCGTTCATCGCCATCCACGGGCAATGCGCGCAGCTCTTGCAGGTCGCGCTATTGCCGGCGGTCGGCGCATCGATAAAAATTTTGCCCGGCGCCGCTGCGCGCATCTTGTGCAAGATGCCATTGTCGGTGGCGACGATGAATTCCTGCGCATCCAGGGTCTGCGCTGCATGGATCAGCTGCGAAGTCGAACCGACCGCATCGGCTTGCGCAACGACTGCCGCCGGCGATTCGGGATGCACCAGGATCTTGGCGTTCGGATGTTCCTTCTTCAGCAGCTCAAGCTCGATCGCCTTGAATTCGTCGTGGACGAGACAGGAGCCTTGCCACAACAGCATGTCGGCGCCGGTTTGCTTCTGGATGTAGCTGCCGAGATGCTTGTCCGGCGCCCACAGGATCTTTTTCCCCTGCGCGTGCAGATGTTCGACGATCTTCAGGCCGATCGACGAGGTCACCATCCAGTCGGCGCGCGCCTTCACTGCCGCGCTGGTGTTTGCGTACACGACGACGACGCGATCGGGATGCGCGTCGCAGAAGGCGGCGAATTCATCGGCCGGACAACCCAGATCGAGCGAGCAGGTCGCGTCCAGATCCGGCATCAGGATGGTTTTTTCCGGACTCAGGATTTTCGCCGTTTCACCCATGAACTTGACGCCGGCGACGATCAGCGTCTTGGCCGGATGGTCGCGGCCGAAGCGCGCCATCTCGAGCGAATCGGACACGCAGCCGCCGGTTTCCTCGGCCAGATCCTGCAAGTCGGCGTCGACGTAGTAGTGCGACACCAGCACCGCTTCCTTTTCCTTCAGCAGTTGCTTGATGCGTGCCTTCAGCGCGGCTTTTTCTTCCGGCGAC
>DATMTZ010000430.1:0-1876 GCA_035563975.1 Oxalicibacterium sp.
GCTGGCGCGGAATCGGCACGCCGAAGAAGCGGCGGAAAAATTCCTGCATTTCCTCGTCTTCGTCGACATTGCCGCCGCGCGTCACCTTTGCTTTTTCGGTGGTGCGGATATTGACCACCGCGCTGCCGGTGCGCTCGACCAGATCGGCGAAATCCGGCAAGGCGGCAACCGCCGGCGACACCACTGCCGGCGCTGCGGCGTGCACCGCGGCCGGTATCCACAATAATCCCGCCAGTCCAAGCAGGATTGCCGACATTCTCTGCTGCATGACATTCGTTCTCATAAATCGCAAAACCTTGTAAAACTATTTGGATTTGAACTCGATCGAATTGGCCACTTGCCTGATCGCCGTCGCAGGCACCTCGCCCACCACGGTAATCCAGTAGTCGCCCTGGCGCTTGCCGAGTATGTTCATTGCGCCTTGTTGCATCGTGCCTTCCGTCCGGCTTTGCGTACTCGGCTCGATGAAGATGGAGATGGCGGCGAGGCCGTCGGAGTAGACGATCTGCGACACCTCGCGCTGTGTGGTCGCGGCATGCGCCCCCGGTGCGCTATCCGCAATCACGCGCTTCATTTCGCGGATTTTCCTGAATCCTGCCGGCATTTCCTTGACCGTCCAGTTGGACAGATCGGATTCAGTCATGGTCGCGTTCTCGACGCGCCACCCGTGCGTATCCGCATAGCTTGTTTTCACCTTGGCCGGATCGACCTGGCCGATCGTGATCTGCGTAAAGGCGATCTGCTCGACGACATCGTTCTTTTCATTGACGGTCTGCGCGCGTAACAGCAAGCCGGTCGATTTCTCGGCCCACAGCTTGTAGCCGTAACGCAGATTGTCCTTCGGTTCCAGCACGATCGCCTGCGTGTCGTGGCCGGCTACGCGACCAGTCTCGCCCTTCTTCAGTTCGTAATGCTCGGCCAAATCGGTCGGGTTGGCACCCAGGATGGCCGGGAAGATATCGTGCGTGACGCGTTTCTCTACCCGGATCGATTTGCTCTCCGGCAGATAACAGGAAATTTCCTCGTTGTTGCGGATGTATTCGCGCGGCTTGCCGTCGAGGATTTCCAGTTTTTCCAGCTCGCGCTTGCCATGCATGAGGTGCGTGATGCGCGAGGTACGCATCTGTGCACCCTGCTGGTACACAAAAGTGCCGGCATAGCTGAGCTTCTGCGCCGATGACTGGATTTTCTTCAACCACGCCTGTGCCTCACGCTGCCCCGTCTGCGATGCGACGGTTTCCGCATGTGCGCTGAAGGCGATGAAGCTGGAAAGAACGACGGCGAAACGGAAGAACGCTAAGGTTTGCGGCATAGGATTTATTTGTCGGATTCGACAGCAAACGTCGCTGAGCGAGCATACTGCGCAGTGCTATAAACGGAAGGCGAAAAACGCTGGTGCGCCAGCAGGTAGTCGTCGATGCGCGGGTCGCGCAGGACCTCTCCTTCCTGACTCGCCACCGTGATGGTGCTCGGCGCGGCAACCGCTGCCTGCGGTGCGCTGGCCGTCATCGGTACCGACGGATTCTGCGTCATCATGCGCGGCGCCACCAGCACCGCCAGCACGGCGACCGCCGCCGCGGCCATGCCGGGCATCGCGAAGCGGCGATAGGACTTCTGCGCAGGTACCGCAGTTGGCGCCATGATCGTCGGCTCCTCGTCCAGACGGGCGAACATGCGCGCATTGAAGCCTGCGCTCATCTGCACATTCAATTCGTCGGAACGCAGCGCATCGCCGATCTGATGATAGAGATTCCAGGTTTCACGTCCTTCAGCGCCGCGCAATGCGGCCAGCGTGACATCGACATGCGCGTCCGGCGACTCGCTGTCGATAAAGGCGGAAATCTGTTCCCGGGTCAAATTCGTATTCATGTACTAC
>DATMTZ010000431.1:0-6105 GCA_035563975.1 Oxalicibacterium sp.
TTGCGAACGCGACGTACTGTTCAAGGGCAATCGCCTCCGGCCGCAGTTGCGGATCGATGCCGGCATCGACCAGCTCGGCTTCGCTGAACATGCCGGCCAGACAGTTGCGTATGACCTTGCGTCGTTGCGAAAAGGCTTTCTGCACCACCTGCTCAAGCTTGCGCACGTCGCACGGCAGCGGATGTGCAAGCGGAATCATGCGCACAATCGCGGAATCGACCTGCGGCGGCGGATCAAATGCCTGCGGCGGCACCACGAACATCAATTCCATGTGATAACGCCATTGCAGCATGACCGACAGGCGGCCGTATACCTTGCTGCCGGGCTCGGCCACCATGCGCTCGACCACTTCCTTCTGCAGCATGAAGTGCTGGTCCTGCACCTGCGGCGCGATCGCGGCGAGATGAAACAGCAAGGGGCTGGAGATGTTGTACGGCAGGTTGCCTACCACGCGCAGCTTCTTCCCTTCCGGCACCGGGATTGCCGAAAAATCGAATTGCAAGGCATCCGCTGAATGCACGACCAATTTCGCCGGCGAAAATTTCTTCTTCAGCCGTTCAACCAGATCGCGGTCCAGCTCCACCACATGGAGTTGCGCAACCTCGTCGACCAGCAGGCTGGTCATCGCTGCCAGCCCGGGGCCGATTTCCACCATCGTGTCGTCCGGCTTCGGGGCTATGGCGCGGATGATGTCGTGCAGCACGACCTCGTCAGTGAGAAAGTTCTGGCCGAAACGTTTGCGAGGAATGTGTTTCATCGATGTGCAATGCGCCGCTGCGCGGCAAGGGCTTAAGTGGATGGCAATGCCGACGCCGCACGGGCCATCTGTGCCGCCGTGCGGATCGCTTCCATCATGCTGCCGTGATCTGCGTGGCCGTAGCCGCGTAGCGCCAGGTCGAGCGCGGTGCCGTGATCGACCGAGGTGCGGATGATGGGCAAACCCAGCGTGATATTGACGCCAAGGCCGAAGCTCGCGTGCTTCAGCACCGGCAAGCCCTGATCGTGGTACATCGCCAGCACACAGTCGGCATTCGCCAGGTATTTTTGCTGGAACAGCGTATCGGCCGGGAACGGCCCTTGCGCATCGATGCCTTTTGCACGCGCCGCGCCCAGCGCGGGCGCGATGACGTCGATTTCCTCACGGCCCAGATAGCCGCCCTCGCCGGCATGCGGGTTGAGTCCGGTGACCAGAATACGGGGAGAGCTCAAGCCGAATTTCTGCTGCAGGTCGGCATGCACGATGTCGATGATGCGCGATACACGTTCGACGGTGATTGCCGCCGCTACGTCCTTCAGCGGAAGGTGCGTTGTCACCAGCGCCACGCGCAGCGGTTGCACTGTGGCATTGGTGGCAAGCATCATCACGACCTGCGGCGTCTGCGTCTTTTCCGCCAGGTATTCGGTATGGCCGGTGAAAGGCACGCCGGCATCATTGATCGTGCTCTTCTGCAAGGGGGCGGTGACGATGGCGTCGAACCACTTCTTCTGCGCGCCTTCGATTGCGATATCGAGCGTCTGCAGCACGTAGCGGCCATTGCGCGCATCGAGCCGGCCCGGCACGACGGGCGCGGACAGCGGGCAGTCGATAACGGCAAGACGGTCGCGCGGAAAATTCGGCAAACCATCCGCGCACACCGATTGCCACGACAGCGCGGACAGCTGGATCGCCGGATTGATTTCGGCGGCGGCCATCGCGAGGAAGCTGGCATCGCCGATCAGGATGCTGTTGACGTCTGCGCGCAACTCGCAGGCGGCGCGCAACGAGATTTCAGGGCCGATGCCGGCCGGCTCGCCACAGGTAATGGCGATGGTCGGGCGGCGGGCGCAGTCAGCCGTCGACATGCCGGCACCGACCGGTGGAACAAACAGATGTGGACAGGACGCTCGTCATCGCGCGTCGTCCACGCGATATTCGACGTAGGCGCGGTCGCGCAATTGCCGCAGCCAGTCCTGGGTCGCCTCTTCCAGCTTGCGCTCGCGTATCGCCTGGCGCGCGGCCTGGCGCTGACGCTCCTGCGACACGTCGTCCATCTTGCGTTCCTTGACCAGAATCAGGTGATAGCCGAAGGGCGATTTGACCGGATCGCTGATCTGGCCGACCGGCAAGGCATCCATCGCCCGCTCGAACTCGGGCACCGTGTCGCCCGGATATACCCAGCCGAGATCGCCGCCCTTGGAAGCCGACAAGTCGTTCGAATACAGGCGCGCCATGTCTTCAAAGGTCGCCGCATGATTCTCGATGCGCTGCTTGATGTCGTTCAGCTTGCGCAAGGCATCGGCTTCCGACACGACCTGGTTGACCTTGATCAGGATATGGCTGACGCGAGTCTGCTTGACCGCGACCGGCGCATTGGCATCCGCAACCGGGCCGCCGCGCATCACGCTTTGGGTGCGGCGGCCGAGCAGTTTGAGAACGTGGAAGCCGTTCGCACTTTTCACGATCGGCGCCACCTGGCCTTGCTGCAGATTGGCCGTCGCATCGACGAACAGTTGCGGCAGGCGGTCGGTCGTGCGCCAGCCGAGATCGCCGCCGCTGAGGGCGTCAGTGCCGTCGGAATAGGCGGCTGCCAGCTTCGCGAAATCACCGCCGGCATTCAATTGCTGTACCACTTCTTCCGCACGTTTCTTTCTTTCAGCCAGCTGTTCCGCGCTTGCATTCTCCGGCACCCGAATCAGGATCTGCGCGATGTCGAGTTCTTGCGGCGCGGCGCCGCTCTTGTCGTTGTGTGTAGCGAGATAGTTGTCGATTTCGGCGTCGGACACCTGGATCTTGTTGTCGACTTCACGCTCGCGCAGGCGCTGCATCATGATTTCGTTGCGGATTTCCTCGCGAAATTTGGAATACACCATGCCATCCGCCTCCAGCTGCTTGCGGAACTCCGGAACCGTCAGCTTGTTCTGGTCGGCGATGCGGCCGATCGCACGATCCAGCATGCCATCGTCGACGCGTATGCCTTGCTCCTTCGCCGCCTGCAGCTGCGCTTTCTCGACGATCATGCGCTCCATCAACTGGCGCTGCAATTGCGCGCGCGGCGGCATCGCGCCACCCTGCTTCTGCAGACGTTCCTCGATCGATTTCAGGCGCTCGAGAAATTCTCGGCGGGTGATGACGTCGTTATTGACCACCACCAAGATCGCATCCACCAGTTGCGGCTTTTCTGCGGGGCGCGGCGTTTGCGCCTGTGCGCCCTGCAGCATGCAAAGGAAAAGGCCGAGCAGGACCGCTGCATTTCGCGCTTGCCGCGTCAATTGTTGAAACATGGACAGGAGACAAACATTATTCATATGGATCGATCAACTCATTCGTTGGCGTTGGGGGCATTGCTCAGGGCTTGATAGCCAGGGACATTGCGGTGCAGGGCCATCATCGGATCGGAGCCCAGTCTGGTCAAGCCGCTCAGCTCGAGCTGGAAGAACAGCGTGGAGTTCGCTTCGCCGGTCGAGGTCGGCACGCGCTGTGCGACGATGCGGAAGATCCAGCAATCGGCCTTGTACTCGAGACCGAGCAAACCTTCCGACAGGCCGCTCTTCGGCGGCGTGGTCGTGGTCGGCACATAGCTGGGCAGCTCGGCATAGTCATTGGGCAGCGAATAATTGATGCGGCCGACGCCGTACCAGCGGTTGCCCAGCGGCCATTGACCCGACAGGTCGATCTGCTTCAAGGCATTCGGTTTGTCGATGCGATAGGTCAGGTTCAATACTTTCTTCGGCTCGGGCCGCCAGCTGACACCGTAATTCGCGCGGCTGACGCTGTTCTGCGTCGCGCTGTACTGCAGGTTGGCTTCGGTGCTCAGCTCATCGGACACTTTCAGCTCGAACGACGCCAGGAAGTCCGAATTGCTGTCGCCGTTCGGCGCTGCGCCTGGCATCGTGACGCGCTGGTCCTGGAAATAAAAACGCTGGCCGAATGCGACGCGCATGCGCTCGGCGCCGTTCGGTTCGAGAAAGCGCGACACCATCGCCAGCGTCAGCTGGTCGGCATCGCTGACGCGGTCGTAGCCGATGAAGCGGTTTTCGCTGAAGATCTGCGCAAAGCTCAGATCGGCCAGCGCGGTATCGAAGGCCGGAATGCCGTCCTGGTTCCGATACGGCGTTCTCACGTAGAACAGGCGCGGTTCCAGAGTCTGCGTTGCGCCCTCGCCCAGGAAACTGGTTTCGCGCTCGAAAATCAGGCCGCTGTCGAGCGAGAAGGTCGGCAGCACATAACCCGGATTCGAATCGTACGCGCGGCCGTTGTTGAATTCTGCCGCGTTATGTTCGAGGTTATAGCCGGTTGCGTTCAGCGACAGCTTGGGCGTAATGAAATACCCGGGCCGCACGATCGGGTAGGAAATCTTCGGACTCAGGACAAAACGGTCGCCGCGCACGAAATCGGGATGCCAGAACTCGGTCGCCTGCGCGGTCGCCGACCAGTCGAAGCCGCCGACATCGTAGCGCCCGGCCTGCAAGGTCAATTGCGGCAGCCGGTCATATGGTCGAGTAATAGGCGAATTCTCATCCTGCAGCACCTGGTAGCTGGCGGCGCGCGCGGTCGCGGTCCAGAAATCGCCGGAATACGAAGCGTGGATGTCGCGCAGCAGCAGACGGTTGGTACTGGTCGCGAGATTGCGCGAAAAATCGTCCGGATATTCGTCGTCGGATGCGCCGCTGATGTTCCAGCCGAACTGCAGGCGCGGCGTCAGGCGCTGGTTATGCACGGTCGTGTACGAATACCGCTCGGTGCCGGTCTGCGCATCGTTGTTCAGATATTCGAACTTGGTTTCACCTGCGTAATTCCGTCCCAGATAGCGGGCATCGCCGCCCAGCTGCAGGCCGCGGCGCGCAATGTAGTCCGGCGTGAAGGTGAAGTCGCGGTTCGGCGCGATATTGAAGTAGTAGGGTACCGCCACTTCCAGCCCGCCCTTGCTGCTGGTGCCGATGCTGGGCGGCAGGAAACCGGATTTGCGCGCATCCGACAGCGGAAACGACATGTAAGGCGTGCCGATGATCGGCACATCCTTGAAGTACACGATGGTGGTGCCGGCCGTGCCGACGTCCCGCCCCTTGTCCAGCGACATCGTGTTCGACTTCAGGTACCAGTCAGGATCGGGGCCTTCGCAGGTGCTGTACGTGCCGTCGGTGATATCGGCCTGGTCCTGTGAAATGAAATCGATGCGATCGGCCTGGCCCTGACCATTGGTCGCTTTCAGGTGATAGGTCGGATTGAGCGCATAGCCCTCGCCGGTATCGATCTTCAGGCGCATCTTGTCGCCGGTGTAGCGGTCGCCAAATCGCGTCATGCGCACATTGCCATTGGCCTCCACCTCGTCTTCGACGATCCAGTAGGTACCGTGATCAGCATTGATGGTGGTCTCGCCGCGCGTGATTTCGACGTTGCGGTCGAGGAAAAGCTCGCGGTCCGGACGTCCGGTCATCTGTTCCGCACTGACTTCCGTCGGCGCCTCGCTATCATCGGCTTTCGACGACTTCGCGGCAGTCTGCGCCGAGGCAGTCTGGGCCGATGCAACATGCGGCACCGAGCCGACGGCAAATGCCGCTGTCATGACCGTTACCAGGCGTTGTGATCGACGAGAGAGGAAAAGCCAGGTCATGAAAATAGAGTTCTGGATACCATCGCTGGCGATTTTTGGAATTTAATCCCTTATTATATGGGAACTCTTCCCCCACAAACCGATTGCCGGACCGTTTCATGTCTTCACCTCGCTCCACCGATTTCCCTGCCGACGCCCGTCTGCAAGCGCTCACGCAATGGCTGGCTGCGCTGCCTGCGCCGGCCATGAAGCTCGATACCTTGCGCCCGGCCTCGGCCGACGCCAGTTTCCGCCGTTACTTTCGCGTCGATGGCGCCGACGATGCCACCTACATCGTGATGGACGCCCCGCCGCCGCAAGAAGACGTGCGGCCGTTCATCCATGTTGCCGACCTGTTCGCCGCCACTGGCGTTTCGGTGCCGGCCATCCTCGCACGCGATGTCGAGCGCGGTTTCCTGCTGCTGTCCGACCTCGGTTCGACCACTTACCTGCAACTGCTGACGCCGGACAATGCGCACAAGCTGTACCTGGATGCGATCGCCGCGCTGGTGCAATTGCAATCGCACAGCCAGCC
>DATMTZ010000432.1:0-2448 GCA_035563975.1 Oxalicibacterium sp.
ATCGCCGCGCGTCATCATCACCTGACCATCGACGTAGGGCGCGGCGCCGCGCACTTCCTTGTCCATGAAAGCCTCGCGCGCCGTTTCCTGCCAGTTCGGCAGCGAACCCTGCGGCTCGAAGATTTCGATATGCGCCAGCACTGACAGCATGCGATCGCGCACCTCCTTCTGGAAGCCGTTCATCACCGACAGCACGACGATCAGCGCCATCACGCCCAGCGCGATGCCCGACATCGAAATCAGCGAAATGAAGGAAATGAAGCTGTTGCGGCTGCTTCGCTTGCCGGCGCGCGTGTAGCGAATGCCGACCAGCCACTCGAATGATAGGTTTTTGACGATGCTCAAAGAATGCTCCCGGATGCAGCCCCGCAGTTTGCCATATATTTGTCCCGGCGCTGCAAACGCGGCCGTGCCGACATGGGACCGGATCTGCCGCTTTGCGTTCCATGACGCTTCCCGTTGAACGTTCGTCAAGTCGTCGCGTGCAGGAATCTTTTTTACGCACGCGCGGCAAACGCGATGGCGGCGCACAAGCCCAATGCCCTACAATCGCGGCATGACGCAACTGCACCTTCTTTTACCGTTCGGCCTGCCGCCGGAAGAACTGGCGCGTGACCTGCTGCGCGAGCTGAAAACACCCGCGCTGGCGATGTTGCTGGCGCGCGCGCGGCGCACCGCGCATCGCGGCATCGACGGCTTTTCGCGCGCGCTGCCGCATGAAATCCTGCTGGCGCAAGTGCTCGGCCTCGGTCATCACGATACCGAATCCAGTCCGGCCCTTGCCGCCGCCGCGATGCGGCATTTTGGCCTGTCCGGCGAAAACGGCACATGGTTCATCGTGCAACCTGTGCATCTGCACATCGCACGCGACCACCTGGTGCTGACCGATCCGCGCCAGCTCGCCTTGTCCGAAACCGATGCGCGCGCGCTGTTCGACACCGTAAAACCGCTGTTCGACGAATACGGCTGCACGCTGCTGTACGGCGACGCGCAACGCTGGTTCCTGCGCGCCGACGACTGGTCCGCGCTGCACACGGCGACGCCGGACGCCGCCAGCGGCCACAACATCGATATCTGGATGCCGAAGGGCGCGCACGAACGCGACTGGCGGCGCCTGCAAAACGAAGTGCAGATGCACTGGCATGGACACGCGGTCAACGACGCGCGCGAGATGGCCGGCGGCAAACCGGTCAATTCGCTGTGGCTATGGGGTGCAGCATCCGTTCCGTTTGAAACTAACGCAAGCGTGACCAGCTTTGTCGCGCAGAACAGCACCAATCCCTTTGCGACGGCAGCAGCCAAGACCGTGCCGGCCGCCTCGGTGAACGACATCCTGCGCGCGGCGCCCCAAAACGGCGTGCTGCTGCTCGACGAATTGACCGGACTGGCGCTTGCCAATGCGTGGGCCGAATGGCTGGCGGCCTTTCAGAAATACGAGGCGGACTGGTTCGCGCCGCTGCTGGACGCGCTGCAGAGCGGCAAACTCGGTCGACTGGAAATCACCGTCAGCCACGACAGCGCCTACGCGACTTACGCTGCAGACAAATCCTCGCTGCGCAAATTCTGGCGCGCACCCTCGCTCGCCGTTCTCGCACCATGACCCGCATCGCCACGCGCAGCTACAGTTTTCGCGATGCCGAACGCCTGCGCCAGTTGGGCGTGCATCCGGTGATGGCGCGACTGTATGCGGCGCGCGGGCTGAGCGATATGCAGGAACTGAGCAGCGAGCTGACTGCACTGCTGTCGCCGCCCGGCCTGCTGCACGTCGACGCCGCCGCGGTTTTCCTGGCCGATGCGATTGCGCAGAAGAAGAAGCTCGTCATCGTCGCCGACTACGATTGCGACGGCGCCACCGCCTGCGCGGTCGCGCTGCGCGGCCTGCGCGCGATGGGCGCGATCGTCGACTTCATCGTGCCCAACCGTTTCGAGTACGGCTACGGCCTGACGCCGGAAATCGTTGCGCTGGCGGCCACCGAAAAAGCGCCGGACGTCATCATCACCGTCGACAACGGCATCGCCAGCATCGCCGGCGTGGAAGAAGCGAACCGCCGCGGCATCGAAGTTGTCGTCACCGACCACCACCTGCCGGGCGACACGCTGCCGGCCGCGCGCGTGATCGTCAATCCGAACCAGCCGGATTGCGGCTTCCCGAGCAAGAACCTGGCGGGTGTCGGCGTGATGTTCTACGTGCTGCTTGCCTTGCGCGGCGAGATGCGCAAGCGCGGCATTTTCGATGCGCAAACGCAGCCGCGTCTCGACGCGCTGCTCGACCTGGTCGCGCTCGGCACCGTGGCCGATGTGGTCAAGCTCGACGGCAACAACCGCATCCTGGTCGCACAGGGCCTGAAGCGCATGCGCAGCGGTCGCATGCATGCCGGCGTGGCCGCGCTGTTCCGCGCTGCCGGACGTGAAGCGCGTCGCGCTTCGCCCTTCGATCTCGGCTTCGCG
>DATMTZ010000433.1:0-3759 GCA_035563975.1 Oxalicibacterium sp.
GCGCCGCGGCCGGCCGCAGGAAGCGGCGCACATCCGCATCGCCGATCTGCACATCGACCTGCTGGCGCGGCGCGCCACGCGCGGCAACCGGCGGCTCGATTTGACGGCGAAGGAATTCGCGCTCCTTGCTGCGCTGGCGCGGCATCACGGCCAGGTGCTGTCGAAAACCGTGATCGCCGAAATGGTATGGGACGTCAACTTCGACAGCAACGCCAACGTGGTCGAGGTCGCGATCAAGCGTCTGCGCGCCAAGCTGGAAGAGCCGTCGGAAGTGAAGCTGCTGCACACGATACGCGGCATGGGTTACGTGCTGGAAGAAAACCGGGAGCCGGAATGAGCGCCGCCGGCATTGCCAGCCATTCGATCGCCCGCCGCCTGGCGCTGATGTTCGCGCTGGCTGCCGCAGCGGTATTTTTCGTGATCGGCCTCGTGCTGTACCAGATCCAGTGCAATGAATTGCATCGCCACCAGCGGCAGGAACTGCGCACGCGTTTCGAATTTGTCGCCAGCCTGATTGCGCGCCGCATGGAAAACACGGCCAAGTGGGCGCTGCTGGAAGACAAGCTGAAGGAACTGACGCCGCAGGACGGCCATGTGAAGTACCTGGTGGAAGGCAGCGATCCGCGCTTCCGCCTCGGCACGCCATTCCCGGCCGATACCAAAATTGTCGAAGTCGGCAAGGGCGTGCGCCGCGTGTTCGCACCGGAACGCACCTATGTCACTTTCAGCGGCGAAGTCCCGCCTCTGGGAGAACGCCCGGCCGTGATGCTGACGGTCGGCGTCGACCCGACCGCTTTCGACACCACCAGCCACGTGTTGAACGTGGCGCTGCTGATCGCTTCCTTTTTCGGCGTGATCGCGGTCGCCGGCCTCGGATGGTGGATTGCGCGGCGCGGCCTGGCCGCGGTGGACAGTCTGTCGCAGCATGCGCAAACCCTGAGTGCCAGGAACCTGTCGGAACGCTTGCCGGCGCATCGGCTGCCAAGCGAATTGTCCGGCCTGGTGCTGTCCTTCAACGGCGCGCTGGAGCGGGTCGAGCAAGCCTACGTACGCCTGTCGACCTTCAACGCCGACGTCGCGCATGAATTGCGCACGCCGCTCGGCAACCTGATCGGCCAGACGCAGGTGATGCTATCGCGCGAGCGCAGCGTGGCCGAGCTGGAAGAAACCCTGCAATCGAACCTGGAAGAGCTGGAACGCCTGCGCACCATCATCAACGACATGCTGTTCCTGGCGCAGGCCGATCGCGGCATGCGCGCGGAGAACCTGGTGCGCACCTCGATCGCCAGCGAAGCGGCGAAGAGCGCGGAATTTCTCGACATGCTGCTGGAAGATGCCTGCTGCACGCTGCGCATCGAGGGCGATGCGGAAGCGCTGATCGAACGCTCGCTGTTCGGCCGCGCGATCACGAACCTGCTGTACAACGCGATCCAGCATTGCGACCGCTGTTCGGCCATCGTGGTCCGCATCCAGAACATGGCGGAGGGTGTCTCGATCACCGTCAGCAATTGCGGCATTCCGATTGAACAACATCATCTCGACCGGCTGTTCGACCGCTTCTATCGCGTCGACTCGTCGCGTACCGACAGTCGCAGCAGCCATGGTCTTGGCCTGGCGATCGTGAAGGCGATCGCCGTCATGCACGGCGGCACCGTCTTCGCCAGCAGCGAGGGCAATGACATCACGATCGGCCTGACCGTGGCGCATCCGGCAACAGCCTGAAGGTGTTTGCCGCGGGCATAAAAAAATCCTCGCGAGCGAGGACTTTTTTATTGACGACCGGACCAGTCCGATCGTTTGCTGCGCATGATTACAGGCCGCGGTACTGACGCAGACCCTGGTATTGCGTGCCAAGCGTTGCGCACAATTTTGCAATTGCGGCGAGGCGTTTGGCGACAGCGTCAGCGGTGGTCGTAGTGGCTTTGGTGTTCGATGCTTGTGACATGGTAGTTTTTCCTTTCGTTAGATCTCTTTTGGAGACAACGAGAATATAAGGCCCTCCCACATATAAAACCAATTTTGGTTTCTGATATGCGTGATTCACCAAACGCATAACTTGCTTGCCTGTTTCCCGTTTCAGCTGCTCAAGGCTTTCAGTTCGCCGCGCACGATACCGAGCAGCGTCCGTATTGCCAGTCCCACAATGGTGGTTGTTGCAATCGCCAGCACCAGTACGGCAATGCCGTCGGCAAACACGTTGCCGGCATGCTGTGCAAAGCGCAACGAAGTGCCTGCGGAGGCAGCGAGCGGAAAGCTGACCGCCCACCACGACACGCGGAACGGGCAGCAGCTGCGCAAATGGCGCAGGCGGCCAAACAGCACCGCGAGCACGAACAGCATCAGCATGTACAGCGCTTCGGCAAAGTCGTCGATGCGGCCGAAGGTCGTGGCATAGGCGGAGAAGCCGACCGCGAACGGCGCCACCATGATCAGCAGCGAAGGCTGCATGGCGCCGGGCATCGGTTCCTCGAACATCAGACGCGACAGGATCATCGTAAACAGCGGGATCGCGAAGAACAGGCCGACCGCCGTCGCGAATACCATCACGCCGTGCAGCGTGTCGCTCCAGCCGAGCACCGGCAGCGCCAGCGGCACGTCGATCAGGCCGACCGCGGGAACGATCCATGCCGGCGTCGCGTGCGCCGGCTTTTGCCGCTCGTCGATCCAGCGCACCACGATGCGCCACGCGAACAGCACCATGCCGATGGCGCCGACCGTCCACACCACGCGCGCCAGCGTCAGGTTGATATCCGCCAGCAGGAAAGGCAGCAACAGCAGGCTGACCAGCGGCGTGCCGAACAGGTTGCCGGCGACCGGATGCGCGAATTCCGCCTGTACGCTGGCGAAATCGGTAGCGGCCTTGATTGCGTAGGCAATCGATTGCGCGGCAAATGCCAGCAGCGCCGCTGCGCCGAGCACCTGAGCGATCCAGAGCGGCGTGCCGAAATGGGCATGCGCGATGCGCCATGCGACGGCCAGTCCGGTCAGGCCCATTACGGCGCCGAACAAGGCAACCGGCAGATAGCCCAGCTTGCCTTTTGCAGGCGTCGATGTCGTTGATGTTGTCGTTATTGTTGTCATGATGTTCTCCGATGAAAAAAAAGCGGTGCGCACCGGCACCGCTTTTCCTTGCTGAACGACTATCAGGCGGCCGTCTGTACGGCGTCGACGGCGTCGATCGCACGCGCCGAATAGACCAGTGCCGCGCCGGCGTTCATTGACACCGCGACCGCCAGTGCGTCGGTAATTTCTTCCTTGGTGGCGCCGTGCTTCACGGCTTCCTTGCTGTGGATCGCGATACAGCCGTCGCAATGTGTGGTCACGGCGACCGCGAGCGAAATCAGTTCCACCGTTTTGGCGTCGAGGCGGCCGCTCTTTTTGCCGGCGCCGGCGACTGTCTGATAGCCCTTGACCAGGTCAGGTGTGATGCCGCCGATTTCGCCGACGCGTTTGGTCAATTCGTTGCGGTAGTTGTTCCAGTCCAGCATGATGTTCTCCTTGATGTTTGACGGCGTCGACGAAATGTCTTTGCCATGGACGTCAGTATTGCGCTGGACTGCGATATGCAGAATACTGGTTCGACTCGACTTTTAGCTTGATCGTCTCATGGATGCCTTGACCCGCCTGATACAGCTCGCCCGCCCGCAGGCCAGCCTCGAATTGCGTTGCCAGCTACAGGGGAGTTTCGCGGTACCGGCCGACGCCCGCCCGCACGCCGTGCCCTTTCACCTGGCGCTCGGCGGTCGCTGCGTGATCGAG
>DATMTZ010000434.1:0-4008 GCA_035563975.1 Oxalicibacterium sp.
ATGACATCCGGCGTGGTATCCGGCCTGCCGTCGACGGCGAGATCCGGCGCACTGGAAGGCAGGTGCGCCAGCATCGCGTTCGCGCCGCTGCTCATTTACCGGACTTTGTTCTGGTACACGTATGCCTGTTGCTTGACGCGCGATTCCTGTTGGCGCTGGACCTGGTCGAGGTCGATCGGCGCCTTGTCCCACAGCAGGGCACGGCCTTCGCGCTGGCCGACTTCGATGTTCGGGTTCTTCTGCTTCAGTTCGTTGATGAACTGGGTAGCCTCGGACTGGTAGTTGTAGTGCTGTTTGCTGAACATGGTCATTTGGGGCATGGAATAAAAACAGCCGCTATTTTACCTCTTCTTCCGGCCCATATTCCGGCTTGCGGTATCCGGGCGAATCGGGCAAATTGCAGCGGTCTGTTGTCATTTCTTCCAAACGCCATGAAAAGACTTCTCCAAGCCCTGTCCGGGCTGCTTTGCAGCCTGCTGATGTTCGCCTGCAACCAGCACGGGCAGCCGATCGAGGATTTCGGCATCGAAAAGCTGACGAAAGGCGTGTCGACCGAAACCGACGTGCGCGCCGCAATGGGCGAACCGGAAAGGATATGGGACGACGGCAACGGTGCGCGCACGCTTGAATATCCGAAAGGCCCGGCCGGGCACCGCACCTGGATGATCGCGCTGGACGCCGCCGGCATCATGCGCGATTACCGGCAGGTGCTGACCGAGGAGAATTTTGCGCGGGTGCGGACCGGCATGACGCGCGACGAGGTGCGGCGCCTGCTCGGCAAGCCGCGTACAACGGTCGAATTTCCGCTGAAGAATGAAAGCGTATGGGACTGGCGCTATCTGGACGCTTCGAACACCGAGCGCCTGTTCAACGTGCACTTCGACCGCGACAGCGGATTGGTGACAGGCACGTCGACATCGGACGAACTGATGGGATGAATATGCCGCTGCTGCTCAGTTCCTGAGCAGGCGGCGCATCACGGTCGGCGGCGGTTCCAGCGGATTGGCGTGCGAATATTCCAGCTCCGGCGCTTCCTTGAAATCGTAGGCCGAATACAGGTCGATCAGTCGCGGCTGATCGTGGCGCACCGCGAGACGCACTTCGTCCACGTTGTGAATGTAGGCGTGGTGGATGATCGCTTCCACCAGTTGCTGCGATAGATCCGCGCCGCGAAAGTCGGGCAGGATGCCGATGCGCAGCATCTCCCAGACGCACGGACTTTCCGTGTGCGGAATCCAGCGCGCCGAACCTGCCGGCTGATCGTCCACCAATAAAATGAAGCCGCCGCCGGCCTGCAGATGTTCGCTGACCGAGACCGCGGTTTCACGATGGCCGCCGGAGGTGACGGAAACCAGATCCGCCCAGGCGGCGCGCGTCAGATTCGCAATCAGTTGCGCATCGTCCAGGGTCGCTTCGCGGATCTGCGTATTCATTGCCGCAGCGATTAACGGATGCGCATGCCCGGTTCGGCGCCCGGCCACGGGTTCAGGATGTAGATGCCGGGATTGGCTTTCTCGTCCGCGGCCGATGCGGCGAGCACCATGCCTTCCGAGACGCCGAACTTCATCTTGCGCGGCGCGAGATTGGCCACCAGCACCGTCATCTTGCCGACCAGGTCTTCCGGCTGGTAAGCCGACTTGATGCCGGAGAACACGTTGCGCATGCGGCCTTCGCCGACATCCAGGGTCAGACGCAGCAGCTTGTCGGAACCTTCCACGTGTTCGCAATTGACGATCTTCGCGATGCGCAGGTCGACCTTGGCGAAATCGTCGATCTTGATTTCGTCTGCCAGCGGTTCAATATCCGTTTCCGCCTGTGCTGGCACGGAGGCGCCGGTCGGCGCTTCGATCGTCGCGTTGACGACGGCCGGCATGTCGAACAGCGCATCGAGCATCTTTGCTTCGACGCGGGTCATCAGATGCGCATAGGCATTGACCTGATGCTGATCCGGCAGCGGTGTGCTGACGTGCTGCCACTGCAGCGGCGCGATGTTCAGCAGAGACTCGACTTGCGCGGCGACGTGCGGCAACACGGGCTTCAGATAAATCGTCAGGATACGGAAAGCTTCCAGCAGGCGGCTGCAGACTTCCTGCAGGCGCGCATTGTTCGCCGCGTCTTTCGCCAGTTCCCACGGCTTGTTGGCGTCGACATACACATTGATCGCGTCGCATTGCTCCATGATCACGCGCAGCGCCTTGCCGTATTCGCGCTGGTCGTACAGCACCTTCAGTTCGGGCGCGACGCCGCGCAGCCTGGCGAGAAATTCATCGTTGCCGCTCGCCCATGCAGTGGAAACGCGGCCGTCGAATTTTTTCGTGATGAAGCCGGCGGCGCGGCTGGCGATGTTGACGTACTTGCCGACCAGGTCGCTGTTGACGCGGGCGCTGAAATCTTCCGGGTTGAAATCGATATCCTCGTTGCGCGCGCTCAGCTTGTTGGCGAGGTAATAGCGCAGCCATTCCGGATTCATGCCCAGGCTCAGGTACTTCAGCGGGTCGAGACCGGTGCCGCGGCTCTTGCTCATCTTCTCGCCGTTGTTGACGGTCAGGAAGCCGTGCACGAAGACCTTGTTCGGCGTCTTGCGGTCGCTGAACTTCAGCATCGCCGGCCAGAACAGTGTGTGGAAATTGACGATGTCCTTGCCGATGAAATGAATCTGTTCCAGTTTCGGATCGGCCATGTAGGCGTCGTAGTTCTCGCCGCGCTTGTCCAGCAGGTTCTTCAGCGAGGCCAGGTAGCCGACCGGCGCATCGAGCCAGACGTAGAAATATTTGCCCGGCGCGTCCGGAATCTCGATGCCGAAGTAGGGTGCATCGCGCGAGATGTCCCAGTCGCTCAGGCCTTCGCTGACGCTGCCGTCGATGTTGTCGCGTGCCGAGAACCATTCCTTGACCTTGTTCGCGACTTCCGACTGCAGGTGCGGCTTGCCGTCGACGTCGTTACCGGAAATCCATTCTTCCAGAAAGGTCACGCTGCGCGGATCGGACAGCTTGAAGAAGAAGTGTTCGGAATTCTTCAGCACCGGCGTCGCGCCAGTCAGCGCGGAATACGGATTGATCAGATCGGTCGGGGCATACACTGCACCGCACACTTCGCAGTTGTCGCCGTACTGGTCCTGCGCGCCGCACTTCGGGCACTGGCCCTTGATGTAACGATCCGGCAGGAACATGTTCTTCTCGGGATCGAAAAACTGCTCGATGGTCTTGGTGGCAATCAGGCCATTCTTCTTCAGGTCCAGATAGATCTGCTGCGCGAGCTGGTGGTTTTCCGGGCCGTCGGTCGAGTGCCAGTTGTCGAAGGCGATGTGAAAGCCGTCCAGGTATTGCTTGCGGCCGGCGGCGATCTTCGCGACGAATTGCTGCGGCGTGATGCCGGCCTTTTCCGCTGCGATCATGATCGGCGCGCCATGCGCGTCATCCGCGCCGACGAAGTTCACTTCGTTGCCCTGCATGCGCTGGAAGCGGACCCAGATATCGGCCTGGATGTATTCCATGATGTGGCCAATGTGGAAGGCGCCGTTGGCGTAGGGAAGAGCGGTGGTGACGAAGAGTTTGCGCGGCGATGGATTGCTCATAGGGTGATGCTGATCGGAAAGGGATGTAAAGGCGACATTTTAGCAGTGCGCAGAAGCGCGCTGTGGTTCTGACGGTGCCGAGCCGGGTGCGATCGTGCAGCAACGATTGCGGCCGACGCGCAGCGGGCAGGCGAAAAAAAAACGCCACGCGATTGCGTGGCGTTTTTGACTTGGCGTCCCCAAGGGGATTCGAACCCCTGTACTCACCGTGAAAGGGTGATGTCCTAGGCCTCTAGACGAAGGGGACGTAAACCTTCATTCGTTTGGTGGAGGTAAGCGGGATCGAACCGCTGACCTCTTGCATGCCATGCAAGCGCTCTCCCAGCTGAGCTATACCCCCGCGCGAAGAGGCGTGACTATAGCGTATTTGATCGCGGCCGGCAACTGCTCGCCCCTGGCGCGGTGAGCGTCCTGGCGGGATGTTGAAGATCGCG